>NZ_JAAQQT010000705.1:0-34686 GCF_011742065.1 Aquabacterium sp. A08 | reverse complement strand
CTACGCCGAATCGTTTGTGCGCGACATGGGTTGCACCCCCCAGGAATGGCTGGGGTGGTTGCCCGAGGCCGTGGGGCCACACCCGTGGACGCTGGGGCCGAGCGAGGCCCGGGTGACGCTGGGGGACGGCGGCCTGCACCTGCGCTGGGCGGTGCTGCCGCCCCGGGTCATCGCCCTGATGCGCATGCCCCGGCTGGAGGTGCGCTTCGACTTTCACGGCCTGACGGCCGAGGCGCGCTTCACCTTCATGAAGCGCTTCGACCTCTACATGCAGCGCGGCGGGGGCTGAGCCCCGCCGGATGACTCAGGGGGCGACCATGGTCAGGCCGTGTTCGCGGAACATGGCCAGCAGCTCGCCCTTGTCGCGCAGGCGCTGCAACGCGGCCTCCAGCGCCAGGGCCAGGGCCTTGTGCTCGCTTTTGACCGCCATGCCGATCGGCCAGCCGTTGTCGGCCAGGCCGGGCAGGCCCAGCTCGGTCAGGCCGTAGGGCGTGCGGTCCACCCGCGCGGCAAACATCGCCGCTTCGGCCTGGGCCCGGGTCACGTAGGCGGCGGTCACCTCGCCCTGGAGCACGGCTTGCGCCGCCTCGGTGCCGCTGGGGTAAATGCGCACTTGGTCGCGCAGCATGCCGCCGCGGTAGCCCATGAGGATGCTGGCCGCACCGCTGCCGCGCTCGGCGCCCAGGGTCTGGTTGTGCAGGTCGTCGCCGCTGCGGATGCCCGACAGCCGGTCGAGCCGGTGGAACACCGTCAGCACCTCGCGCGCGTAGGGGGCGAAGATCAGCGTCTGGCGGTTTTGCGCCATCAGGTACTTGTCCACCGGCACGTGCAGCATCACGTCGGCCGGGCCGTAGCCCAGGTAGTGCCCGCGCCAGACCATGTTGCGCAGGTCGTCGTTCATCTTCTCGCCCGCGTCGAAGGGCAGCAGGCTGAGCTGCAGGTTGAGTTCGCGCGCCAGGCCGCGCGCCAGGCTCACGTCCAGGCCTTGCACGTCGTTGCCGGGGCCGCCGGAGTAGGGGGCGTTGTCCTTGTAAACGGCCACCTTCAGGGTGCCGCTGGCGCGGACCTTGTCCAGGTCCTGCAGTTCGGTGGCGTGGGCCGGCAGCCAGCCGGTGGCCAGGGCCGCGGGCACGGCAGCCAGCAGGCGGCGGCGCGACAGGGCGGTGTGAGGGGGCGCGTCGAACAGGGGGGGGCGGGTCATGCGTGTCTCCTTTGTCGTTGTGGCAATGCGCGGGCGCCTGTGGTGGCGCCCAGGGGCCTGAAGCCCCGGGGGGTCATTCGTTGGTGCGGCGGGTTTCCAGGTAGGTCCGGATGGCCCAGATCGCTTCCTGGCTCAGTGTGCCTTCAAACGGGGGCATGTAGACGCGGCCGTCGCGGGTGCGGCCCCGGCGCACGGTGGCCATGTAGAAGTCGTCCATTTCCTTGAAGCAGGCGTCCTTCTTGGCGGCGTCGGCCAGGTCGGTGCAATCGGCGTCGAACTTGCGCAGGTCCGGCGCGATGCCACCCGAGATCGCCTCCAGCCCGTGGCAGCGGGCGCAGTTCTGGTTGTAGGCCGAGGTGCCGATGCGCAGCGCCTCTTTCTGCGCGGGGCCGCTGCTGTAGGGGTTGCTTTCCAGCCACTTGGGGCCCAGTTGCGGCAGGCTGCTGGTGTCCACGGCTTGGGGCACGACGTCGCCGTGGGCCCACACCCCGCTGGCGGCCAGGGCCAGGGTCAGTGCGGTGGCGGCGCGGCGCAGGGCGGGGCGGAAGGTGCGTGTGGTTTGCATGGTCGGAGGTCTCCTGGTTTGGTATGGCCAGGGACACGGCAATATGCGTGCCACCGCCGCCGACCCCTGGGCACCGGCCGCTTTGCGCCCGGCAGTGTCACGCCGGTGCTCCGGCAGGCAACGCGATGTTGCAATGTGGAACACTTTGGGGCCGCCGGGCACGGTGTCGGTGGGGGTGGGTGTACCAGGCGGGGGCAATTGCGCGAAATCGAGGGTTTTCCTGCACTGGCGAAGTCTTTGCATGGCTTGTTCGCCCACACGAACAAAACGACAATATGACGCATGTAAACGACACCAACGAACCGCCACGTGGCGGGGCCACAGCCCCCGATGGCGGATTCGATGCAGCAGTGGCCGGCGACTGGGGGTGGTTGCCCGGGCCCACAGGAGACGATCACATGCCTTCGACGCAGTCCCAGATGCTGGCCGACCCCGGTCCGGGTGGGGTGGCGTACCTGCCCAGCAACCCGAAACACCAGGCGGTGATAGGCGAAGCCCACCTGCGCAGCCGCGGTTTCGGGCTGGACACGACCGACCGCCCCGACTTCAGCGGACTGCCCAAGACCGCTTTTCACGAGGCGCTGGAGGCCAACCGCTTTTTGTACCAGCACGCCGCGCCGGTGATGGAGACCCTGTACGAGCAGATCGCCAACACCCACAGCATGGTGGCGCTGACCGATAGCAGCGGGCTGATCCTGCATTCGCTGGGCGACAGCGACTTTCTGGAGAAGGCCGCCCAGGTGGCGCTGATGCCGGGGGTGGACTGGTCGGAAAAGAGCAAAGGCACCAACGCAGTGGGCACCGCGCTGGCCGAAGAGCAACCCATCGTCGTCCACGGGCGCGACCACTACCTGTTCGCCAACCAGTTCCTGGCCTGTTCCTGCACGCCCATTTTCGATCCGCACGGCAAGGTGGTGGGGGCGCTGGACGTGACCGGCGACGAGCGCAGCTACCACCACCACACCATGGCGCTGGTGCGCATGTCGGCGCAGATGATCGAGAACCAGATGTTCGGCAACGTGTTCCCCGACGCGGTGCGCATCCATTTCCACTCGCGGCCCGAGTTCCTGGGCACCCTGGTCGAAGGCATCGTGGTGTTCAGCCAGGACGGCCGTTTTCTGTCGGCCAACCGCAGCGCGCAGTTCCAGCTGGGGCATTCGGTCAACAGCCTGCGGGCGCACACCTTTTCCTCGTTGTTCGGCCAAGCGATCTCGCAGTTTTTCGACCGCCTGCGCGGCTCCGCCGGCAAACCGGTGTTGCTGTGCCTGCACAATGGCGTGTCGGTGTGGTGCCAGGCGCGCCTGCGCCAGGTGAACCAGTGGCTGATGCCCGCCATGCCCGCGGTGGCGGCCCCGCCGGTGTCCGAGGTGGAAGAGGTGCGCGGCACCCCGCGGCGCTGGGAAAAGCCTGGCGTGGTCGGGGCGGCGACGTCTGTGCCCTCGACCCCGGTGGGCCGGCTGGCGGCCCGCGCCGGACTGTCGGGCCTGCACTACTTGGACACCGGCGACCCCCAGGTGTCGGCCGTGCTGCGCAAGCTGCAGCTGGTGCAGGGGCGCGACATCCCGATCATGATCCTGGGCGAAACCGGCACTGGCAAAGACATCCTGGCCCAGGCCATCCACAACGACAGCGAACGCGCGGAGCGGCCGTTCGTGTCGGTGAACTGCGCCTCGATCCCGGAAACCCTGATCGAGTCGGAGCTGTTCGGCTACGAGGAGGGCGCCTTCACCGGCGCCCGGCGCAAGGGCTCGCTGGGCAAGATCCAGCAGGCCAACGGCGGCACGCTGTTCCTCGACGAAATCGGCGACATGCCGACCCAGTTGCAGGCGCGGCTGCTGCGCGTGCTGCAGGAGCGCCGCGTCAACCCGCTCGGCTCCAACAAGGAGTACGAGGTCGACCTGACCATCATCTGCGCCACGAACCGCAACCTCAAAGAACTGATCGCACGCGGCCAGTTCCGCGAAGACCTGTACTACCGCCTCAACGGCCTGGTGGTGCGGCTGCCGGCGCTGCGCAACCGCACCGATTTCGAGGTGGTGGCGCGCAAGATCCTGGCCAGCCTGTGCGAACGGGGCAACCAGATCGACATTGCGCCCGAGGTGATGGCGCTGTTCAAGCGCTACCCCTGGCCCGGCAATTTCCGCCAGTTGCACAACCTGATGCGCACCGCGGTGGCCATGGTGGGCTGCGAGGGGCGGATCGAGGTGTCGCACCTGCCCGACGATTTTCTGGACGAGGTGATGGACGAGGCGTTGGCACCGGCTGCGGCCGGTGTGGCCGTGGCCGAGGTGCCGTCCCTGGTCGCCCAGGCGATGCCGCCGACCATGGCCACGGGCCTGCCCCCGTTCCCGAGCGTCCCGATGGTTGGCCAGCCGGCGCCCCCCCTGGCGGCAGCTCCGGCCCGGCCCGACGCCCACAAGCTGGAAGACATGACCCTGCAGGCCATGGCCGATGCCCTGCGCCGTTGCCGTGGCAACGTGTCGGCGGCGGCCAAGGCGCTGGGTGTGTCGCGCAACACCATCTACCGCAAGAAAGACCTGCTACCGCCCGACGTCTGGGCCTGAACAGCGGGGCCGGCGGCCTTCGATCCACCACGGCTCCAGTTCGCGCCAGGCCCGCTGTGCGTTGAAGCCCTGACGCTCGGCGTAGCCCACCCAGTGGGCGTAGGCGGGCAGGGCCAAGGCTTCGGCGTCGCTGGCCGAGGCACCACTGTCCATGGCCGACCAGACCGCCCGCGTCAGGTCGCACAGGTACTGGCGGGTGCGGTGCAGCGCCAGTGCGCCGCCCACCTGCTGGCCCACCACCACCCGGGGGCGTAACGCGGCCAGCCCGTCCAGCGCGGCCAGCCAGCCTTGGACCGTGCCCTGGGCCAGTTCCGGCAGGCGTTCCGGGTACACCAGCCCCGCGGCCAGCAGCACGCGGGTGTCGGGCTGCCACAGCACCAGGTCGCTCTGGGTGTGGGCGTTGCGCCATTCCAGGGTGTGCCACACGCGGTCGGTCAGCCGCAGGGTGTGTGGCGCCACCAGCGGCTGGGTGGGCAGCACGATGCGGGTGCCGGCCAGCGCCTCGGGCCCGGCGGTGTGCGTCAGGTGTGCCAGGCAGTCGGGGCAGCGCTGGGCCATGGTGGCGCGGGTCGTGTCGGTGGCCAGCAGGGCCGCGGCCGCGAACGCGCTGCTGCCCAGCACGTTTTCGGCGTGGCCGTGGCTGTGGATGACCCGCGCCACCGGCGCGCCCAACTGACAGCGCACCGCCCGGTCCAAGGCCAGCCCGTGGCGGTGGCTGGGACCGGGGTCCAGCACCGTCACCGGCGCCTCTGACGGCCGCGTGGGGTGGGCCAGCACCACGTTGCTGACCACATGTCCCCCGTTCGAGGGGGCCACCTCGGCCACCTGGCCTTCCCACACCCATACCCCCGGGGCCACGGGCCGCAGCGGCGGCGCATGGGCACAGTCGTTCGGTGGTGTGGGTGATGTGGCCTGGGCCAGGCCGGTCATCGCCCAGGCCAGCCAGCCAGCGAACCAGGCTGCGTTCACGGCACGCCAGCCGGTGCGGTGGTGGGGCGTCATGCCACCGCCGGCGTGGGCCGGCTCACACAGTTGCGCAGGGCGCGGGCGTTGTCCGGGTCGGTGCCCAGGTGGCCCGCGTGGGTCGGGTGCAGCCGTGCCACGCCGGGGCGCAGCCGGTTCTGCCACTGCCAGGCGTCCAGGCTGGTCTGGGGCGCGCACACCGTGTCGCAGCGGCCGTGCACCCAGTCGCAGGGGATGCCGGCGCGGGCGATGCGGGCCACCTGCGCCGACCAGGACCCGGCGCGCCAGCCGCCACCCCGTGCCAGCACGTGCGCCTGTACCCGGAATTTTTGCCAGGCGGCCTGCAAGACGCGGGGCGGCAAGGGCAGGCCACTGGCCCGGCGGGCCGCGCGCTGCAAGCCGCGGCGGTGTGCCTGCAGCGCCACCCGCAATGGCCCGGCCGGCGCGTGGCGCTGCGCCCGCCGCACGCCGTGCCAGGCGGCCGCCAGTTCCAGCCGGTGCCAGTGTGTCAGGGCGCGTTGTTGTGTCACACCCAGTGTTCCAGCCTGGAGCAGTTGTGACAGCCGGTGCAACACCGGCCGGCTGCCCCACTGGCCGCGCGGCCCCCACTGCGGGGACCCGAAGCGCAGGAACAGGCGCTGCACCGTGCGCGGGCGGGCGTCGAACGCGCCCCGCAGCACCAGCCGCTCCACCGCGTCGGGGTGCTGCGCGGCGTAGTGCACCGCCAGTGTCGCGCCCCACGACCCCCCCAGCACGCGCCAGCGCTCCACCCGCAGGTGCCGGCGCAGGGTTTCCAGGTCACGCACCAGGGCGTCCAGCGTGTGGCCGCGGGTGTCGCCGCGCGGGGTCGAGCGGCCGCTGCCGCGCTGGTCGGGCACCACCACCCGCTGGCGCGACAGGTCGAACGGCTGCCACAAACCCGGGTTGCCGCCGCTGCCCGGGCCGCCGTGCAGCACCAGCCAGGGCGCGGCGTCGGGCCGCCCCAGCACGCGGTAGGCCATGCGGCGCCCCGCGCCCAGGGGCAGGTGCCAGAGGTCCGGGGGTCTAGGGTAAATCCGGGGGGGTGGGGTCACACGTTGTGGCATTTATATTGCATGATGGAACGCAAGCTGGTGCCGGTTGTGTGCCAGCTTACCACCCCAACCACACAGGAGATACCCCATGCAATGGACCGCCCCGAGCTTCACCGACCTGCGTTTCGGTTTCGAAATCACGATGTACATCGCCAACCGCTGAGGGCCTGAGGTCCGCGCCCGCGCGGACCCGGTTCCGGTCAGGCGCATGCGGCGTTGAGCCGGGTGCGCCTGTTTTTTTCGAGGGTGTGATCCATGCGTTTGAAGGTTCTGGGCTCGTCGGCCGGCGGGGGCTTCCCCCAGTGGAACTGCAATTGTCCCAACTGTGCGGGCCTGCGCGCCGGCACCATCCAGGCCCGGGCGCGTACCCAGTCGTCGGTGGCGGTCAGCGTCAACGGGGTGGACTGGCTGCTGGTCAACGCCTCGCCCGAGGTGCTGCAGCAAGTCCGCGAACACCCCGAGCTGCAGCCCGCGCGCCAGGTGCGCGACAGCGGCATCGCCGCCGTGCTGCTGATCGACGCGCAGATCGACCACACCACCGGTTTGCTGATGCTGCGTGAACGCGGCACCCCGCTGCCCCTGTACGCCACGCCCGAGGTGCTGAGCGATTTGGGCGACGGCTTCCCGCTGACCCGCATGCTGTCCTTTTACTGCGGCCTGGACACCCGGCCCATCGCCCTCAACGGCACCCCGTTGGACCTGCCTTTCCTGGGTGGGGTGGACGTGCTGCCCGTGCCCCTGACCAGCCAGCCGCCGCCGTACTCGCCCTTCCGCGGCAAACCGCGCGTGGGCGACAACATCGGCCTGCTGTTCGTCAACCGCAGCAACGGCCGGCGCCTGTTCTACGCCCCCGGCCTGGGCCAGATCGAGCCCCAGGTGCAGGCCGCCATGGCCAGTGCCGACGTGGTGCTGGTGGACGGCACCTTCTGGACCGAGGACGAGATGATCCGCCTGGGCCTGTCGAAAAAGCCCGCCGCCGTCATGGGCCACCTGCCGCAGAGCGGCCCCGGCGGCATGATCGAGGTGCTCGACGCCCTGCCGGCCAGCACCCGCAAGGTGCTGATCCACATCAACAACACCAACCCCATCCTGCGCGAAGACTCGGCCGAGCGCGCCGAGCTGTCGGCGCACGGCATTGAAGTGGCGTTCGACGGCCTGGAGATCACCCTGTGAGCACCGCCCTGACCCCCTCCCTGCGCGTGCCCAGCGCCGCCGACCTGCAAGCCCCGGCCTGGGACCGCGCCGAGTTCGAACGCCAGTTGCGCGCCAAAGGCGCCGGTTACCACATCCACCACCCCTTCAACGTGCGCCTGAACGGCGGCCAGTGCAGCCCCGACGAAATCCGCGCCTGGGTGGCCAACCGCTTTTATTACCAGATCTGCATCCCGCGCAAAGACGCCGCCATCCTGGCCAACATGCCCGACCGCGAGCACCGCCGGAAATGGATCGAGCGCATCCTGGACCACGACGGTTACGGCGACTATGAAGGCTCGGCCGCCGGTGGCATCGAGGCCTGGACCCGCCTGGGCGAGGCCGTGGGCATCCCGCGCGAGGAACTGTGGTCGCTGCAGCGCGTGGCCCCCGGCGTGCGCTTCGCCTGTGACGCCTATGTGCACTTCGCCGCGGATTCGCCCTGGCAGGAGGCGGTGTGTTCCTCGCTGACCGAGATGTTCGCGCCGCAGATCCACAAAGACCGGCTGGCCACCTGGCCCGGCCACTACCCGTGGATCGACGCCGACGGCCTGCAGTACTTCCGCAGCCGCATCCCGCTGGCCAGCCGCGACGTGGAGCACGGCCTGCAGGTCACGCTGGACCATTTCACCACCCGCGCCGCGCAGCAGCGTGCGCTGGACATTCTGCAATTCAAGCTCGACGTGCTCTGGAGCATGCTTGACGCCATCGAAAAGGCCTGCCAGCCATGAGCGACGCGACCCCCTCCGCGCCCGCCAGCGCCGCTGCGGCCGTGCCCAGCGCCGTGCCGGATCACCCGAAACTCTCGCGCCTGTTCCGGCTGCAGTACGAAACCGCGCAAGAAGCCTGGGTGCTGCTCTACCCCGAGGGCATGGTGCAGCTCAACGCCAGCGCCGCCGAAATCCTGCGCCGCTGCGACGGGCAGCGCCACTTCGACGACATCGTGGCCGAACTGCAGGCCTTGTTCAACGTGCAGGGCATCCGCGAGCAGGTCGCGGCCCTGGTGCAGGAGGGGCAGCGCCGTGGCTGGATCGACTGACACTGCCCCCGCCGCGCCGCCCCCGGCCGGCCCGCCCCTGTGGCTGTTGGCCGAGTTGACCTACAAGTGCCCGCTGCACTGCGTGTTCTGCTACAACCCCACCGACTACCCGCGCTACGACCGCGAACTGACCACCGCCGAGTGGGTGGACGTGCTGCGCCAGGCCCGCGCCATGGGCGCGGCGCAACTGGGCTTTTCGGGCGGCGAGCCGCTGGTGCGCGACGACCTGGAAGAACTGGTGGCCGAGGCCCACCGCCTGGGCTTCTACACCAACCTCATCACCTCCGGTGTCGGCCTCAACGACAGCCGCGCCCGCCGCCTGAAGGAGGCCGGGCTGGACCACATCCAGCTCTCCTTCCAGGACTCCACCCGCGAACTCAACGACTTCCTGAGCCACACCAAGACCTTCGAGCTCAAGAAGAAGGTGGCCGCACTCATCAAGGCCTACGACTGGCCCATGGTGATGAACTGCGTGCTGCACCGGCACAACCTGCCGCACGTCGGCAAGATCATCGACATGGCGCTGGACCTGGGCGCCGAGTACCTGGAACTGGCCAACACCCAGTACTACGGCTGGGCGCTGCAGAACCGCCAGCACCTGCTGCCCACGCGCGAACAACTGGTCGAGGCCGAGGCGGTGGTCAACCGCTACCGTGCGGAGATCGGCAACCGTTGCCGGGTGCTGTTCGTGGTGCCCGACTACTTCGAGGAGCGCCCCAAGGCCTGCATGAACGGCTGGGGCAAGGTGTTCCTGTCCATCGCGCCCGACGGCACCGCCATGCCCTGCCACAACGCCGGCAACCTGCCCGGGCTGCAACTGCCCAACGTGCGCGACCTGCCCCTGCACGACATCTGGCACGGCAGCGGCGCCTTCAACCGCTTCCGCGGCTACGACTGGATGCAAGAGCCCTGCCGCAGCTGCGACGAGAAAGAAAAGGATTTTGGTGGCTGCCGCTGCCAGGCCTACCTGCTGGCCGGCGACGCGGCCGCGGCCGACCCGGTGTGCGGCAAGTCGCCGGACCACGAGAAAGTGGTGCGGATCGTGCGCAACGCCTCGGCCGTGCCCACGCAGCCGATTGTGTTCCGCAACGACACCGAGGCGCGCGCCCTGTCGCAGGCCGGGGCCGTGCCCGGTGGCTGCGGCGCCAGGGGCTGACGGCATGGGTCGCGTCAGCCAGGTCCACCATGCCATGTTCGGCGCCTCCCTGGTGCGGCGCCTGCCGTGGTTCCAGCGCCCGGCGCTGGCGCTGGAGCAAGGCCCGCAAGGGCTGTTTTTGCTGTGGGCGGCGCACGCCGGCCTGTTGCTGGCCGGTGCCTGGCTGTTGTACCAACGCGGCGTGTGGGCCATGCTGCTGCAGGCCGACCCGACTGGCCTGACCCTGGTGATCGTGCTGCTGTTTGCCGCCTGCACCGGCTGGGTGGGCGTGCGCGCCTGGCACCTGGGGCGCCAGCGCGAGGCCTTGCTGGCCTGGCCGGCGCCTTGGCCGGCCGCGGGTGACACTGCCGTGGATGCCGCTGCCCTGTGCCCTGCGGATGGGGTGGCCGGCCGGGTGGGGCAGACCGGTGCCCCGATCGACCGGCGCTGGGCCCATGCCTACCTGGAGGCGGTGCGCCAGCGCGGCACCGACGTGGGCGTGGCGCGCGATCTGCTCACCGAAGCCAGCCACGGCCCGCACGAGATGGCCTGGTGGTTCAACGGCATCCAGCTCAAGCTGGGCTTGCTGGGCAAGGTGATCGGGTTTTCGGTGCTGGCGCTGGAGTTGGGGCAGATGCAGAGCTTCGACCCGAGCCAGTCGGCGCAGCTGCTCAAGAGCCTGACCGGTGGCCTGGGCATTGCCCTGCTGACCACCATGACCGGCCTGGCCGGCAACATCCTGCTGGGGTTGCAACTGATGCGCCTGGACCGCCACGCCGACGCTTTGGTGGCCGACATCCTGGCCCTGGGCGAACGCCAGCGCGGAGGCTGAGGCATGGCGATCGGCAGACCGGCCCGCGACACCGAGGCCGACCCGTTCTACGACATGCTGTTCAACATCCTGATCGCGTTCGTGTTCTGTTTCGTGATCGCGATGCTGGCCTTCAACCCCCAAGCGCGCAAAAAAGGCGACATCCCGGCCAAGGCCGAGTTCATCATCACCGTGTCCTGGCCCGACAACAACCCCAACGACGTGGACACCTGGGTGCGCGACCCGCAGGGCAACGTGCTGTGGTTCCGCCAGCGCGACGCCGGCCTGATGCACCTGGACCGCGACGACCGCGGCGCCAAGAACAACACCGTCATCGTCAACGGGCGCGAAATCACCAACCCCATCCGCCAGGAGATCGCCACCCTGCGCGGCTTGATGCCGGGCGAGTACGTGGTCAACGCCCACTACTACGACAGCCGCGACCAGCAGCCGGTGGACGTGTCGGTGGCGGTGGTCAAGGTCAACCCGCAGGCCGACATCCTCTACACCGGCCAGACGCGCATCGGCGCCAAAGGCCAGGAGCGCACGCTGGTACGCTTCACCCTGAACGAGGCCGGGGGCGTCGAAGGCCTGAGCACCGAACCCTACACCCTGGTCGACACCGTGGGCCTGAAATGACAAGGACGCACCGATGATCCCCGCCGTTTCCTCGCAACTGCTCATCCTGGGCGTGTTGTACGCCCTGTTGGCGTTTCTGTTGCTCGTGCTCTGTCTGGCCACGCGCTGGCCGGTCTGGGTCAAGCTGGCGGGCATTGCGCTGGTCAGCGGCTTCTATGTGCTGGCGCAGCAGACCTTCACCGGCGTGTCGGGCTGGCCCAGCGTGGACCGCTTGCCCCCCAAGTTCGTGTTCCTGTCCGCGGTGTTCGACGAGCCGGTGCCCGCCAGGGGCCACGACGGCGCCATCTTCCTGTGGGTGCACCCGGTGGAGGGCGGCAAGCTGGTCGAGATGCCGCGCGCCTACCGCTTGGCCTACCAGAAGGACCTGCGCGGTATTTTGGAGGACGGGCTGAAAAAGGCCCGCGACGGCAACGCGCAAATGGGCACCACCACGCCGCGGCGCGGCCCGTCCGGGTCCACCTGGCTGCGCCCGGCGGGCAACCAGGACCTGGAGATCCGCCTCAGCGACGTGCCCCGCGCCCAACTGCCGGAGAAGTGAGCCATGCGTACCTTCCACCCTGCAACGCCTGCCGTTCGCGGTTCTGGCCCCTTCGCCCCTGACAGGCGGGCGCCAGGGCGCGTCGCGGCGCTGCTGGCCGTTGGCGCCGGCCTGGGCCTGTCGGCGTGCGGGCCGACCCCGGGCGACGGCTGGTTCCCGCTGGACGCCGGCCACCACCAGACCTATCAGGTGCGTTACGAGGTGGACGGCGTGGTCCGCGACGAGGTCTGGACCCAGACCGTGCGCGGCACCGCCACCTGGGACGACGCCCCGGTGGCGGTGCGCCACCATTCGGCCGGGGTGGAGTTTTACCTGAAAGCCAGCGACGCCGGCGTGCAGCGCGTGGCGGTGCGCGCCGAGGTCGACGACCAGCCCCAGGCCGACGACCCGCCGCGCTGGGTGCTCAAGGCCCCCTACGCGGTGGGCACCGAATGGAGCAGCCCCACCGTGCCCTACCTGCTGGAGCGCCGCAACGAATACCCGCGCGAACTGCGCCACACCCACCGGCTGAACATGCAATGGCGCATCGCGGCGGTGGACGATGCGGTGGACACCCCGGCGGGGCGTTTCCAGCCCTGTCTGCGGGTGGAAGGGGTGGGGCAGCTCAACCTCTACACCGACCCGGTCAACGGGTTCAGCGATGTGCCCCTCACCGGGCGCGAGTGGTACTGCCGTGGGGTGGGGCTGGTGAAGTGGGAGCGGCGCGAGGTGGTGCCGGCCGGCTTCTTCATCGGGGGCGTGGTCAGCGCGGAACTGCTGCGCTGACCCACCGGGCACCGGCCTGCCCCAGGCCGGGTGCCATGGGGTCTGGGTTCAGTCCTTGAAGGTCAGCACCCAGCCGCCCAGCAGCTTCAGGTCGGCCGGGCTCAGGCTGCCGTGCGGCGGCATGGGCACACGGCCCCATTTGCCGCGCGAGCCGTTTTGCACCGACTGCGCCAGGGTGGCGGCGGCGTCGGCCTCGCCGGCGTACTTGTTGGCAATGGATTTGAACGAGGGCCCGACGATTTTTTCGTCCGGGGCGTGGCAGGAATAGCAGCCGCTGGCCTTGGCCAGTTCGGTGGCCTTGTTCAGGTCGAGGCTGGCGTGGGCAGGGGCGAGGGCGGCGCTCAAGGCCAGGGCCGCGGCGGCGGTCAACAAGGTGTTCATCGGGACAACTCGAAATTCGGAAACAAAAAAGGCACCGCAGACCAAACCACAGCAGTCTGCGGTGCCGTCAAGGTCCGTGCCGGACGTCGCACCCCGGCACGGAGACGTTCACATCACTTCATCAGCTTGAAGGTCCACACGGAGCCGCCTTGCTCCAGGAAGTTGACCTTCTTGGCGACCTCACCGCCCCACAGCGGCACCGCGCCACCCCAACCGGAGACGACGGTGATGTACTGCTCGCCGTCCTGTTTCCAGGTCACAGGCGGGGCCACCACGCCGGAGCCGGTCTGGAACTGCCACACGATCTTGCCGGTCTTGGCGTCGGCGGCCTTCAGGTAGCCTTCCGGGGTGCCCCAGAAGACCAGGTCGCCGCCGGTGGTCAGCACGCCGCCCCACAGCGGGGCTTCGTTCTTGACTTCCCATTCGATCTTGCCGGTCTTGGGGTTGACCGCGCGCAGCGAGCCGATGTAGTCGTCGTACAGCGGCTTGATGGTGAAGCCGGCGCCCAGGAAGGCCGCGCCCTTCTTGTAGGTGATGGGCTCGTTCCAGATCTCCATGCCCCACTCGTTGGTGGGCACGTAGAACAGGCCGGTCTTGGGGCTGTAGGCCATGGGCATCTGGTTCTTGCCGCCCAGGAAGCCCGGGGCCGAGAACACGGCCTTGCCCTTGGAGCCGTCGCCGCCGGCGGCGGTCGGGTCGCCCGGGCGGTTGTCCGGGTCGAAGTTGGGGCGGCCGGTCTTCAGGTCGATGCCGGTGGCCCAGGTCGTCTTGGTGACGAAGGGGAAGGCGTTGACCAGTTTGCCGGTGGCCGCGTCGTTGACGTAGAAGAAGCCGTTGCGGTCGGCCTTGCCGCCGACGCGCTTGCCGTCCATGTCAAAGGTCACGAACTCGTTGACCCCGTCGTAGTCCCAGCCGTCGTTGGGGGTGTTCTGGTAGTGCCACTTGATCTGGCCGGACTTCACGTCGATGGCGACGGTGGAGGCCGAGTACAGGTTGTCGCCCTTGCGCACGTGGCTGTTCCAGGGGCCCGGGTTGCCGGTGCCGAAGTAGGCCAGGCCGGTTTTCGGGTCGTAGGTGCCGCCCAGCCAGGTGGCCGCGCCGCCGGTTTTCCAGGTGTCGCCCGGCCAGGTGGCGTTGGTGGTGCCGGTGATGCCGTTTTCCTTGCCGTCCTTGTAGCCCATGTGGCCTTCGACCACCGGGCGGGTCCAGACCATCTTGCCGGTTTGCGGATCGCGCGCTTCCACGCGGCCGATCACGCCGAACTCGCCGCCGGACACGCCGGTCAGCAGCAGGCCTTCGGCGATCAGCGGGGCCGCGGTGTAGCTGTAGCCGGCGGCGTAGTCGTCGATTTTTTCGCGCCAGGCCACGCGGCCGGTCTTGCGGTTCAGGGCCACCAGCTGGGCGTCCAGGGTGCCGAAGATCACCAGGTCGCCGTGGATGGCGGCGCCGCGGTTGATCACGTCGCAGCAGGGCATGATGCCCTCGGGCAGGCGGTGCTCGTACTTCCACAGCTTCTTGCCGGTCTTGGTGTCGACCGCGTAGATGCGCGAGTAGGAGGCGGTGACGTACATCACCCCATCGTGGATGATGGGCTGCGACTGCTGGCCGCGCTGCTTTTCACCACCGAAGGACATGGACCACACCGGCACCAGGCGGTTGATGGTCTTGGCGTTGATGTCGGCCAGGGGCGAGAAGCGCTGACCCTGCGTGCCCAAACCCCAGCTCAACACGTTGTCGGTGGTGGTGGCGTCTTTGGCGATCATGTCGTTGGTGACCTGGGCGCCGACCTGGGCGGCCGCGGCCATCACCAGAATGCTCAAAAGTTTTCTTTTCACGTTCAGTCTCCTGCTGTCTGTGGATGGGCATGGATGTCGATTGACCGTTGGGCCGGGGCGCCCTCTGCGCCACTGCCACGTGTCGGGCACCATGGGGCAAATTGCGTGCCAAGCCCGGGCCTAGGGCTTACCCGGGGTTTTGGCGCGCCGCCGCGGCCCCGTCACCCCGGCGGTGGTGACAGTGTTGCAACGCCCCCCGCGCGGGTTGTCACAGGGTGTTCCACTTTGGATCAACGCCCTGTGACACCCGGGGCCGGCTGGCCGCGCAAGGCGGCCAGTTCGTGCTGGGGGTAGAGGTGGGTGACCGAGCGCACGTACTCCGCCGGCAACGCGGCCCAGCCGGCAAAACGCGGGGGAATCGGCAAGGCCAGCACCTCGCCCAGGTCCAGGCCGGCGCGGGCGCTGTCGCTCAGGGTGTGTGCCAGCCACTGCAGCCAGTCCCGGGTCTGTTCCAGGCCGCGCAGGTCGGTGTGCACCGGGCCGTGGCTGGGCACCATCACCCGCAGCGGCAGGGCGCTGGCGCGCTGGCGCAGGCGTTCCAGGCTGGCCTGCCAGTCGACCAGGCGGGCGTGTGGCGTGGTCGGCACCCGGTCGGCAAACACCAGCCCGCCGGCAAACACCACCCCGGTGCTGTGGTCGATCAGTACCAGGTCGTCGTCGGTGTGGCCGCTCAGGCGCAGCAGTTCCAGCCGGTGGCCGCCCCACTCGAACACGCCCGGCTGCAGCGCCTGCCGCGCCGGGGTGGACTCGGTGCCTTTCATCCAGTCGCCGCAGAGGCGGAACAGGTTGTCCTCGTAGGCCTGGCCTTCGGCCCGCATGCCGCGGATGCTGCCGGGCAGGGCTTCGGTCGGCACGTCGCCGTAGGCCTGGTTGCCAAAAAAATAGTCGGGGTGCAGGTTGAGGTTGAGCACCCGCACCACCGGCAGCGGCGTGACGCGGGCGATCGCCTGGCGCTGCTGTTCGCCGTACAGCCGCCCCGGCCCGGTGTTGACCACGATCACCCCGGCCGGCGTGGCGATGAAGCCGGTGTTGATGATGTTGCAGCCGTTGGCGCGGCCGAAGTCGGCGACCGCGCCTTCGATGACCCAGGTGTTGGGGGCGATGGCGCGCGGGCGCAGGCCGTGGTCGAGCCGGGTGGCGTCGGGCTGGGCCACAGTGGCCGTGGCCGCTGCGAGGGGCGGGGTGGGTGCCGGCGCCTGCGCCCAGGCCAGCCCGGCGGTGCAGGCCCAGGCCAGCCCGGCGGCCCAGCCGGTCGGGCGCCAGCCCGTGGCGCGGTGCGGCAGCGGTACTGTGCGGCCTGCGGGGCCGTGTGCGGTGGCCCTCATGCCGTCACCTCGTGGTGGATGCGGTTGCCGTTGTTGTCGCGCCCCTGCAGCACCAGCGTGCCGGGGGGCGTCTGTGCCAGCTCGAAGGTGATGAGCGGGTTTTCCGACACCGGTTCGTGCAGCTCCAGCCGCCACCAGACCTGGTCGGCGCTGTCGCGCAGCACCAGTTCCTCGATGTGGAAGGCTGGGATGCCGGCCACCAGGCCGGTGTCCATCGGGTGCATCACCCGCAGGCGCAGGCGGGTGCCCTGGCCGTCCAGGACATTGCGGAAAAAACGCGCCTGCACCTGGTTCAGGGTCTGGCTCCAGCTGCCGTCGGCGCGGGTGGCGCCGGGCACGGTGCAGCCGCCGCCGGCCGCGTTCACCCAGGTCTGGCCCACGTGCCACTGGCCGTCGCGGGTGCGCACCAGGGCGCGCAGGGGCGAACCCTGCTCCAGCCGGAAGCGAAAGGCCAGCACCGGCAGGGCCCGGTGCGGCTCGAAGGTCAGCACCTGCTGCACCGGGTTGCGGTCGGCCACCACCACGATGCGGTCGATGGCTGCGCCGCTGCGGGCCAGCGCGCGCGCGTCCAGCAGCACCGGCACGTTCATTGCGTCTTCGGCAAACGGCGGGCCCTTGATCTGCACCAGTGGGCTGAAGCGGGCCGGTTCGTCGCCCATGAACTTGCGTTTCACCACCGGCCACTGCATGGAGCCGAGCGGGTCGCCGCCGGTGTGGTCGGTCTGGGCCTGGGCCGGCGCGGTCCAGCCCAGGCCGCCGGCACCCACGGCGCCCAGGCGCCAGGCGGTGTCGCGCAGCCAGCGGCGGCGGTCGGGGCCGTGGGGGGGTGGGGTGGGGGGCATCGTCGTCTCCTGTGCTTATTTGTGTTTCAGATGCTTGAGGGGGCGGGGCCGGCCCGCCCCGGCTTCAGGGGGCGCCGCGCTGGCGGATCCAGCCGCGTTGCGGGTCGTAGCCGCGCAGGGCCAGTGCGAAACACACCAGCGTGCCGCCCAGCAGCACCGCCAGACCCGGCCCGTTCCATTGCCCTTCCAGGGCAAAGCGCATGGCCTCCACCGCGTGGGTGAAGGGGTTGTAGCGGGCCAGGGTGTGCAGCCACAGCGCGCCGGCCTCCTCCAGCTTCCACAGCGGGTACAGCGCCGGGCTGATGAAGAACATCGGGAAAATGACGAAGTTCATCGTGCCGGCGAAGTTTTCTAGCTGGCGCACGTACACCGACAGCATCAGACCGAGCGAGGCCAGCAGCACGGCGGCGCCCACCATCACCGGCAGCGCGGCCAGCAGGTGCAGCGGCGGGAAGGTGACGCCGAAGGCCCAGGCGATGCCCAGGAACACCACCATCTGCACCAGCGACAGCGTGGTGCCCGCCAGCAGCTTGAAGCCCAGCAGCCAGCCGCGCGCCAGTGGCGCCGTCAGCAGCAGCCGCATGATGCCCATTTCCCGGTCGTACACCAGCGACAGCGAGCTTTGCATGCCGTTGAACAGCGCGATCATGCCCAGCAGGCCGGGCACCATGTAGACCTTGTATTCGATGTAGGTCTCGTACGGCGGGATGATGGCCACGCCGAACACGTTGTGGAATCCAGCCGCGAACACCACGAACCACAGCAGCGGCCGCACCAGGGCCGAGGCCAGCCGCGCCGGCTGGCGCAGGAATTTGTGCAGCTCGCGGCCCACCACCGCGCGCAGGGCGCGCAGCAGGTGGACCGCCAGCGGCGGGGCCGGGGGCGCCGCGCCTGGCGTCGGGCTCAGGGACGGGCTTTGCACGCGGTTTCCTTCTGGTCCACGCCCAGGGTGTCCAGCACCTCGGTGGGGTGCAGCACGCCGTCCAGCGGCGCGGTGCCGACCACGCCGTCCACGTGGCTCAGGAACAGGGGCTGGCGCAACTGGCCGTCCCAGGCGCGGAACGACAGGCGCGGGCCCTTGGCGCCGTCCACGAACACCTGGCCGGCGCGCAGCTGGCGGGCCTGTTCGGCCAGGGGGGCTTTGGCGTGCTCGCTCAGCAGCGCGGCCACCGCCTTCACGGCCACCCAGGCGGCCCAGTCCTGGCCGGTCATGGGCCGCGCGGCGCTGCGCTGGAAGCGGCGGTTCACCTGCGGGCCGCCGTTGCGCTCCCATTGCGGGTGCCAGGCCAGCGGCACCAGGCCGTTGGCACCGACCACCGGGCGCGGCTGCTGGGTCGCGTAGGGCAGGGTGCGGGCGAATTCGCCGTCGGCGTCCATCACCGCCACCACGTCGTGGCCGCGGTCGTTGGTCAGCAGGCGCGGGTTGGCCAGGTCCCGCTCGCGCGGATCGCCCGAGAGCTTGAACGGTTTGGTCGCCGTCACCTTGACGCCGTAGCGCTTGGCCGCGCGCTGCCACGACTGGCCCATGGCCACGTCGTCCGGGTCCGGGCCCTGCAGCACCAGGGCGTTGCGCCAGTTGCGCGCGGCCAGGTACTGGGCCAGCGCGTCTTGCAGCATGTGCTGGCTGGGGTAGGTGTGGAACAGGGTGGCCCCACACTGCGCCCCGCGCAGACCGTCGGCACTGGCGCTGGCGTTGAACAGCAGGGCGGCCCCGCCGGCGGCCTTGGCCGCCTGCACGGTCTGGGCTTCGGGCAGGTCCAACACCCAGTAGGCCACCATGTCGGCCTTGAGCTGCTGCAGCACCCGGGGCAGGTCGTCGGCGTTGCGGGCGGTGGCCTCGCGCACCTTCAGCTGCAGGTCGGCGGCGCGCAGGCCCACCTCGGCGTCGCTGGCGCCCAACTGGGCGGCGGCCAGCAGCGTGCCGCCGGGGTGGCCGGGGTAGCGGCGCTCCAGCCGGCGCGGCAGGTGGCGGGGGTCGTCGTCGAGCGACACCACCGCCACCGTGTGGGTGCTCACCGCCAGAGCGGGCGCGACGGCACCGGCCAGCAGCGCCGCCCCCACGCCCCAGGCGCCCCAATGCAAGCGGCGGGGCGTGCGCGTCATTTCAGCACCAGCGGGGTGTGCGGCACGCGGCCGGCGGCCACGGTGCGCACGGCCTTGGCCTGTTGCGTGTCCACCAGGGTCATGTCGTCCGACAGGCCGTTGGTCACGTACAGGGTGCGTTCGTCCGGGCTCAGGCCCAGGCCCCAGGCGCGCTTGCCGGCCAGCACGGTGCGCCGCACCTGCTTGGTCGCCACGTCCACCTCGGCCACGTGGTTGGCCTTGCCCAGGCTGACCCAGGCGGTCTTGCCATCGCGCGTCATCACCACGCCCACCGGGGTGATGTCGGGCTGGCGCAGGCCCTGGATGTTGAAGGCCACCGTGGCCTTGACCTGGTGGGTGGCGGTGTCGAGCACGCTGACGTTGGCGCTGAGTTCGTTCGTCACCCACAGCTCCTTGCCGTCGGGCGACAGGGCGAAGCGGCGTGGCCGGTTGCCGACCTTGATGTCCTTGACCACCTTCTTGCCCGTCAGGTCCACCAGGTGGACCAGGTTGGCCTCTTCGGACGTGACGTAGGCGAACTTGCCGTCCTTGGTGACCAGAATGCCCTCCGGTTCGCCGCCGGTTTTCACCTGGAACAGCGGCTTTTTGCTGGCCAGGTCGTAGGCGGCCATCACGTTTTCGTCCTCAATGGACACGTAGGCCACCTTGCCGTCCGGGCTCAGGTCGAAAATTTCGGGGCTGTCGCCCAGCGGCACGGTGTCCACCATTTTGCCGCTGGCCAGGTCCACCACCCCCAGCTGGTTGCTGTCGCCGCAGCACACGTACAGCTTGGTCTGGTCGCGGCTGGCCATCAGGTGGCGCGGGCGCTGGCACACGTCGATGGTGCCGGTCTGTTTGCCGGCGGCATCGAACACGACGATTTTGTTGTCTTTTTCGCTGGACACGTACACCGACTGCGCTTGTGCCGTGGACCAGCCGGCGCCCAGCAGGGCGGCCAGGGCCAGGCCCAACGCGGTGGCGCGCAGGGCACGCGGGCGGGCAGGGGTGCGGGGGGGTGTCAAAGTCATTCGTGGTCTCCTGTGTTCTGGCATCGCCGTGTGCGAGTGTCACACGGTGCAGAGTTTCTAGCAATTTCAGTGCCTGAAAAACGGGCGCGGTATTTGCTTGCAGGTGTTGCACACGCGGCGACACGACCGCGACCCACGGAGACTGCCTTGCCCATCGATTCTTCGGCCCCGACCCGGCGCGCCTGGTTGCGCGGCGCCAGCGCCACCGGCCTGGCCGCCGCGCTGCCGCGGTGGGCCAGTGCCAACCCCCCTTCACCCTCTGCACCCTGGCCGCAACGGCCCATCCAGCTCATCGTGCCCTGGCCCCCCGGCGGCGGCACCGACCTGACGGTGCGCGTCCTGGCCGAAGAGGCCGCCGCCCGCCTGGGCCAGCCGGTGGTGGTCATCAACCGCCCGGGGGCGGCCGGCACGCTGGTGGCGCCCTTGCTCAAAGCGGCGGCGCCGGACGGCCACACCATCGGGCAGTTGCCCGTCACCGTGCTGCGCTTCGCCCTCATGAACCCGGTGCCCTGGGACCCCTTGACCGACCTGGCCCCCATTCTGCAGGTCTCCAGCACCACCTTTGGCCTTCTGGTCGCGGCCGACAGCCCCTGGCGCCACGTCGCCGACCTGCTGGCCTGGGCGCGCGCCCACCCCGGCCAGCTCACCCTGGGGTCCACCGGCGTGGGCTCCACCCCGCACCTGGCCATGGAGACTTTGCTGAAGGCCCAGGGCATCGCCTACACCCACGTGCCCTACAAAGGCACCGCCGACCAGATGCTCGCTTTGGTGTCCGGCACCATCATGGCGGGCATGAACTCCACCGGCTTTGCCCCTTGGGTGGAGCAGGGCAAGCTGCGCCTGCTGGCCGTGTTCGCCGAACACCGCATGCCGCGCTGGCCGCAGGTGCCCACCATGCGCGAACTGGGCTTTGAGCCGGCGGTGTACCACTCTCCCTGGGGGCTGGCGGCGCCGGCCGGCACCCCCCATGCCATACTGAACGCCCTGCACGACGCCTTCAAGCACGCCATGTTCACCCCCCGCCACCTGGCCGAACTGGCCCGCTACGACCAAGACCCCGCCTACCTGGGTCCCGCCGCCTACCAGGCCGCCCTGCGCGACGCACAGGCCCACGAACGCCGCCTGTTGCAAGGCATGAAACTGCTGGCCGCGCCCGCCACCGCGCCATGACGAATCTGCCCGACCCCGCCTTCGACCACCGTCCCACCGTGTTACAGGCGCAAGGCCTGGCCAAGGCCTACGGTGGCAAACCCGCCCTGCGCGGGGTGGACCTGTGCCTGCACGCCGGCGAACTGGTGGCCCTGCTCGGGCCCAACGGCGCCGGCAAAAGCACCCTCATGCAACTGCTGACCGGCCTGTTCGTGCCCGACGCCGGCCAGATCCAGGTGCTGGGCCACGACCTGCGCCGCGACGCGCCCCGCGCCCTGGCCGGGCTGGGCGTGGTGTTCCAGCAAATGGCGCTGGACCTGGACCTGTCGGTGCGCGCCAACCTGCTGTTCCACACCGATCTGCACGGCCTGCCCCGGGCCGTGGCGCAGGAGCGCATCGCGCAGGGGCTGGCGGCCTTGGGCCTGCCCGAGCAGGCGGGTCAGCCGGTGCGGGCCCTGTCCGGCGGCAACCGGCGCAAGGTGGAACTGGTGCGCGCCATGTTGCACCGGCCCCGCGTGCTGCTCATGGACGAAGCCACCGTGGGGCTGGACCCAGCCTCACGCCAGCAACTGCGCCAGGCCGTCCAGGCCCTGCGCCGCGACACCGGGGTGGCCGTGCTGTGGACCACCCATTTGGTCGACGAAGTGGCCGACGCCGACCGGGTGGTGGTGTTGCACCAGGGCCAGGTGCGGTTCGACGGCCCGGTGCCGGCGCTGCTGGCCCGCACCGGCACCAGCGATCTGGAGGCGGCCTTCCTGAGCCACACCGAACCACAGGCCGATCTGGGGCCCTCCGCCCAGCCTTGATGGCCTAAGCGGGGTTCGTGCAGGGCACGGCTTACAGCAATTCGCCGCCCAGCGCCACGGTCAGGTCGTTGATCAGGGCGCCCAGCTCGCCAGTGGCAATCGCCACGTCGGTGTCGAAGCCGCCGTTGTCCTCGGCGCCGGCGTTGTCCTCGAAGACGCCGTCCAGAAACGCCACCTTGGCCAGCGCGCCGCCCTCGGTGAGCACAAAGGACACGCGGCCGTCCCAGTCCAGCGCCAGCTTGGTCGGCAGCTTGCCCTGGCCGATGTGGCGGCGCATCTCCTCGTCCTCCAGGTGGTGGCGGGTGAATTTCACCACCGACTTCATCTCGTCGCCCGACTTCAGCTCCACCTCGCGGCCCGGCGCAAAATGGGCCGGCCAGTCGTCGGCGTTGCCGGTGAGCCAGGCGGTCATGGCGACCTGGGGCGACACCTGGGTGTTCAACGGGCTCAGGCGCAGGCCGTCGAAGGCCTGCACCAGCGCGGTGGTCACCGCGTCGGCCTTGGGCAGGCTGGTGGTGTCCAGCACCAGCCGGCCGGCGGCCAGGTCCAGCCACACGGTCACGCTGCTGGTTTTGGCAAACGCCATGGGCAGCAGGTCGTGCACGATCTCGTCGTGCAGCTCGCGGCTTTCCTTGCGCCCGGGTTTGCGGCCTTCCTTGGCCTCGATCTGTGCCACCCGTTCCTCCAGGTGGCGCTTGACGACCGAGCCGGGCACGCCCTTGGTCTCGATCTGAAAACGCAGAATGCGGTGGCCCGCTACCGTTTCCACCAGCGCCCCGTGGGCGTTGCCGCGCGGTGGCACCCAACCCAGGGCCTTGTCCTGCGTGGCGCCGCAGGGCACAAAAGGCATCTTCGCCAAGGCTTCTTCCATCTGTTCCACCGGGGCCGACCAGCCGTCGCCGATGCGGTAGAGCATCACATTCTTGAACACAGCATTCCTTCTTCAGAGCCGGCCCGGGCGTGCCGGGCATAGGTCAGCATCTTAGAGGAAGGCGGCGCACCCGTTGCGGCCGGGTGTGCCGGGGCACTCAAAATTGCAGCAGCGAGAGCAGCGACTCGATCTGCAGGCTGATGCCGGTGGTTACGCCCGTGGCGACGTACATGGCCGCGACCAGAGAGGCAAATGGGGTCAGGTATTTCATGGCGGTCGCTCCTCGGGTTACATTTCGCGGCGGGGGGCGCTGGTGACTTCGTAGCCCAGGGCCGTCAGGTAGCCGATCAGATCCACGCTGTCGCTGAGGTCTTCCAACCCTGTGCCGTCCGCCCCGTTCAAACCGAGCTGAGACGGGTGGCGCTGACCACCGGTTTGCAGCGATTGCAGGAAATGCTGAAAAGATGACATGGCTGCTTCCTTTCTTGGTTGCTTCCCGTGGAAGAGGTTGGGGAGACTGGTTGTGATGGTCGCTGCCCGGATGCCCGCACCACTGCCCGAGTGCGCCCAACCGTTGCTGGCGTGCACTGTTTGCATGCCGGTTCTGCGGCGGAGGCGTGCATGACCGCGGACCGCCCGGTGCCCGGCCTCACCAACCTGCTGGGCCAGCGCATCCTGGTCGTGGACGACGCCGAGGACGAGCGCAAACTGCTCGCCAACTACCTGCAGCAGCAGGGCTGCCGCGTCTACCTGGCCCGTGACGGCGTCGACGGGGTGAACAAGGCCCAGGCCGTGCAGCCGCACCTGATCCTGATGGACGTGCGCATGCCCGTGTGCGACGGCGTGTCGGCCTGCCAGGCCCTCAAGCGCCACCCCAACACCCAGCACATCCCGGTCATTTTTCTCACCGGGGCCGCTGCGCCGGGCGAGCGGGTGCAGGGTTTGCTGGTGGGGGCCATCGACTACATCACCAAGCCCTTCAATTTCGAGGAAGTGCGCCTGCGGCTGAGCATCCACCTGCGCCCACTGGCCCCGGTCGCCGCCCCAGCCGCGCCGCCCGCTCCACCGGCGCCCCAAGACCTGGCCGCGGGTGCGCCCGCCAACCGCCTCGACCGCATCGTTTTTGAAAGTGCCCGGCTGCACCTGCTCAAAGACCTCGGCGCCGTGCCCGACCTGCACAGCCTGGCCGCCGCGGTCGGCACCAACGCCCGCCGCCTCAACGACGCGTTCAAGCACTGCGTGGGGGCCACCGTGTTCGAGTACCTGCGCGAAGAACGCATGAAAGAAGCCGCCCAGCTGCTGGGCGAGACGGTGCTCGAGATCCAGGACATCGCCAGCGAACTGGGCTTCACCAGCGGCTCCAACTTCGCTGCCGCCTTCCGCGAGCGTTTTGGCATGTCACCCCGTGCCTTCCGCCAGGCCCGCCAGCACGCCCCGTCCCGACCGCAGGAAGCCCCATGACCGCACCCGGTTCCGAGCCCACCGCCACCCCGGCGTCCGCCTGGCGTTTGTTGTCGCAGGTGTCGCACGACCTGCGCGGCCCGTTGACCGTGATCCTGGGCACGGCTCAGTTGTTGCAGCCCCGCCAAGCGGCCGATGCCGACGCCGTCGCCTCCATCCTGGGGGCGGCGCGCAAGATGCAGGAAATGCTGGAGCGGCTGACCAGCCAGGCCCAACAGTTTCTGGGCGAGGCCACGCCCCTGCCCGACCCGGCCACGGGCGTGGCGTACACCACCGGCATCGTTGCTGAACTGGAGGCGGTGCTGGGGCAAACCGTACAGGTGTGCCCAGCCGACCCTGGCCCGGACGGGCGGGGCTGGCCGGTGGTGTTGCGACTCGACCTGGACGGCTTGCTGGCCGCGGTCCGCCAGCTTGCCGGCACCGCCTGGCAGACGCACGGGCTAGCCGTGGCGCCCACCCTGGCCTGGACCGGCAGCGCACTGCGGCTGCAATGGCCCATGCCCGGCGGGTCACCGGCCGTGTCCGCGCTGGAGGTGCCCGCCACCGCCGCCAGTGAGCGCAGCTTGCGCCCGCAGGACCTGGCCCGTTCAGCCCCCTCGTTCCAAGAGCCCCTCGGTGCTGCTGGCCATGCCCTCTGGCTGGCCGAGGACCATGCGGACGTCCGCGAACTGCTGGTGCGGGTGTTGGGCGATTGGGGATTGCGCGTGCAGGCCTGGGCCGACGGGCAGGCCCTGATTGACCACCTGGAGGCCCATCCCGAGGCTGCGCCCGCGCTGGTGTTGACCGACCTCACCATGCCTGGCGCCACCGGTCACGACGTCTTGCAGGCGTGTCGGAGGGCCTGCCCAACGGTCCCGGTGGTGTTGCTGTCGGGCACGCAGCCTTCGGCGCTGGGCTCATTTGCGCCCACCGAGGGGGCCTGGTTTGACGCGGCACTCACCAAGCCCATCGACTGGCGGCGTCTGCGCCACACCCTGCAGACCTTGCTGCCATGGCCCGCGAACGATACGCGCGGGTCAGCCATGTCGGCCGAATGGGAGGCGCTGCGCCAAGCCCTGGCCCTGGGCGCCGTCACCGACGTGCTGGAACTGGCCCAGCGCCAAGCCCAACGGCCGGGTCAGGACAACGGGTTCTGGGCGGCGGTGGTGGTGCTGGCCCAAACGGGCGATCTCGACGCGGTCGAAGACCGCCTGCGGGGGCACCAGAACCCGGCGGCTTGACGCCGGGCGGAGCCGTAAGTCAGGGGCGGACCAGCAGGATCTCGGCGCGGCGGTTCTTCGCGTGGCTGGCCTCGTCGCGGCCTTCCACGGCCAGGCGTTCCTTGCCATAGCTGATCGCTTCCAGCCCGCTGGCCGGTGCCCCGTAGGTCTCCAGCACCTTGCGCACGGCTTCGGCGCGGCGCTGACCCAGCCCCAGGTTGTATTCGGTGGAGCCTTGGGCGTCGGTGTGGCCTTCCACCATGGCCCGGGCCGGCCCGTTCTTCAGCAACCCGGCCACGCGCTCGAGGTCTTTCAGGTACATCGGCTTGACGTCGAACTTGTCGAAGTCGAAGTACACCACCACCTGCCGTTCGGCCTCGGGCTGGGCGGGGGCCACCACCGCCGCCACTGGGTTGGCGCTGACGGGCTCCGGGGCCGTCACCGGCACCGGGCGGCTGGTGGCGTAGATGATCTGGCGGTCTTCTTTGGTCACGGACCCCCCGGCAACGGCGCACCCCCCCAGGATGGCGGCGGCGGTCAGGGTGGTGATGAGTTTGTGCATGGGGAAGCCTTGGAGGTGTTGGGGTGAACAGGGATGCACGCTTTACCGGGTGAGGCATCAATCGGTTTCAAGCGCGGATTTTCCGACAGGAAGCGTCGGGTATTTGCGGTTTGAAACTTTTGCGCAGGTGCCCAGGTAAACGAGGCACATGACAGCGCAATCCCCGCGGCTGTCGTTCCCAGACCCTCCACAGGAAGCCCCATGCAAGCCAACACCGTCAGCCCGGCCAACGCAGCCGTCGAAGTCGTTCCCGTGATCCGCGGCACCGAGACGGTGCTCGTGCCCTCGAACCAGCCGTTGATCGCCGGCGACCGGGTCGTGACCGGCGACAAGGCGGTCGATGTCCGCGTGCGCAACGCCGCCGGCACCCAGGAAGCCATCGTCCGCGTGGCCCCCAACTCCGAGATCGTGGTGGGCGACAAGGACAACGCCGGTGCCGGTGCGGTGGCCGATGTGGAGGTGGTGGCTGGCGATGCCGCGTTCGTCGATCCCGCCACCGAAGAGGCCGTGACCATGGCCAAGAGCTCCAAATCCGGTGCGGTGCTGGCCGGCGACAGTGGCATGCTGCTGGCCGGTGCCCTGCTGGGTGGCGCGCTGCTGGGCGGTGCCCTGAACAACGACGACAACGGTGGCGGGACCTCTCCGACCGGCCCGGGCAACCCCACCGATCCCACCGATCCCACCAGTCCGAGCAGCACCCCGGTGCAGGCCGCGGTCTACGACAACGTGCCTTCGCACGTTGGGTTTGTGGCCGACGGGGGGCTGACCAACGACAACACCCCCAGCCTGCTGGTCGGCATCTACCCCGAGGGCGTCACCCCTGTGCTGCTGGTCAACGGTGAGCCGGTGGAGGCCACCTACAACCGCGAAACCGGCGAACTGACCCCGAACATGCCCCTGGAAGACGGCACCTACGAGTTGTCCTACCGCCTGGAAGGCGAGGCTGGCACCAGCCAGCCCAGCCCGTCCAGCACCGTGGTCATCGACACTGCGACCCCGGATCCCACCATCAACGTCAGTGAGGCGGGCGCAGTCGTCTCAGGCGAGGCCGAGCCCGGCAGCACCGTGGTCATCGAAGCCGAAGGCCGCGACCCTGTCACCGTGGTCGCCGACGAGAATGGCAACTACACCGCCACCTTCGACCCTCCCCTGGCCGAGGACAGTGGTATCACCGTGACCGCCACCGACGAAGCCGGCAACACCAGCAACCCGGTCAGCGGTTCCGTGCCGCCCGGCGGTGAGGGCCCGGTTGACCCGACCGATCCCACCGACCCGACCGACCCCGAAGCCGCCGACGCCACCCTGCTCAGCGGCGCCGCCGTCACCACCGACAACCTGACCGACACCGTGGACACCCTGTCCGAGTCCCTCGGCCTGAACGGCGTCACCGACCCCCTGACCCAGGAACTGGTGGACCCCTTGGTGGACGACCTCACCGGACTGCTGGACGAAGTGCTGATCGGCACCGACGGTGAGAGCGGTGTGCTCGGTGGCGTGGGCCAATTGGGCGATGCCGTGACCGAGCTTGGCGAAGGCACCGCTTTGGAGCCGGTGACCGGTTTGGTCGGTGACCTCGTGAGCAACCTTTCCAACACCCTCAACACCCTGATCAACCAGGACGCGTTGAATTCCGAAACCGACTCGACCACAGGCAACCTGTCGGACGACCTGGGCAGCCTGACCGGTGACCTCACGGCGGGCCTGGACGAACTGCTGGGCACCGACACCCTGGTGCAGGACTTGCTGAACCCCACAGCCGACAGCCTGCTCGATGGCACCGTGGGCAGCCTGCTGGACTCTGGCGACGACAGCACCCTGCTGGGAGGCGTGGACGGCACGGTGGACAACGCCACCGATGCGGTTCAGACGCTGGGCGATTCCCTGGGCCTGTCGGGCCTGACCGATCCCCTGACCGCCACCCTTGACGAGACCGTTTCTGACCTGGTGGCCAGCGGCGAAGACTTGCTGATAGCCGATGGCGGCCTGACCGACACCCTGATGGATCTGGGCGTGGGCATCGTCGGCAGCGGCGACAACCCCCTGACGAACACCGTTGGCGATCTGGTAACCGATCTGGGCGGCCTGACCGACACCCTGGCAGAAACCGACGTGCTGTCTGGCGAAACCACCACCGCCACCGGCGACATCGGTGACGCCCTGACCACCCTGACCGGCGACCTGACCGAGAACCTCGACGACACCCTGGGCACCGGCGATCTCGTGTCCGACCTGCTCGACCCCACCCTAGAGTCTCTGGCCGACACCACCCTGACCCCCGTGTTGTCGGGTGAGGAAGGGGGCATCACCCAGCCCTTGGTCAGCGACAGCGGCAACAACGACGATGGCCTGCTCGGCGGTCTGCTCGGCTGATTTTCTTCAACCCCCAACCCAACCCAACCACAATCATGCTGCAAAACCTCACTTCCGCCACGTCTCTGGCCGCTTCCCTGCCCCTGCTTGGTGATTCTGGCGATCTGACCGGCGGCGTCACCGCCCTGCTCGATGGCGCTCGGCTTTCGGGTCTGGTATCCAACGTCCAGGGGGTGGTGGACACCGCCCTGCCACTGGATACCCTGGTCGACAGCGTGACCACGGTGCTCAACCACACGGTCGACAACCTGCAGACGGCCCTCAACCACACGGTCGATGGCGCCCAGGCGCTGCTGGGTGGCGACCTGTTGGGCGGGGACCTGCTCGGCGGTGACCTGCTGGCCCCGGTGACGGGTCTGCTGGACGGCGTGCTCGGCGGCGATCTGCTGGGTGGCGACCTGTTGGGCGGGGACCTGCTCGGTGGTGACCTGCTGGCCCCGGTGACGGGTCTGCTGGACGGCGTGCTCGGCGGCGATCTGCTGGGTGGTGACCTGTTGGGCGGGGACCTGCTCGGCGGTGACCTGCTGGCCCCGGTGACGGGTCTGCTGGACGGCGTGCTCGGCGGCGATCTGCTGGGTGGTGACCTGTTGGGCGGAGACCTGCTCGGTGGTGACCTGCTGGCCCCGGTGACGGGTCTGCTGGACGGCGTGCTCGGCGGCGATCTGCTGGGTGGCGACCTGTTGGGCGGGGACCTGCTCGGTGGCGACCTGCTGGCCCCGGTGACGGGTCTGCTGGACGGCGTGCTCGGCGGCGATCTGCTGGGTGGTGACCTGTTGGGCGGGGACCTGCTCGGCGGTGGCCTGCTGGCCCCAGTGACGGGTCTCGTGGACGGTGTCCTGGGCGGTGAAAACGGTCTGCTCACTGGCCTGTTGGGCGGCGTGCTGGCCTGATGTTCAAGGGGTTTGACGTGGGATCGGGTGCATGGGATGCCGCCTCTTTGGGGTCCATGCCTCCTGTACCAGTCGGAGGCGGCGACAAATCCGTCGCTGCCTCGACCCCGCCGCTTGCGCCCATGGATTTGCTGTTTGACGAAGTCGACAGCCTGCTGGTTTTCCTGGCGGGTGCCGAACACCTTGAGCCCCAACTGTCCGCAGTGAACGCGACAGGCACCGATGAGATCTCGGCCCGCATCTCCGGCGTCTCAGCCTTGGTCGAGCAGGTGCAGAGGCTGACCGACATGGTGGCGTCCTTCGATCCCCCACCGCCCCACCCCTGAGGGGGCCGGGCTCAGCCCGTGGTTTTCAGGCGGTGACCCTCGACGTAGTATTTCGTTCCGTCGGGGTGGAGGTAGGTGTTCACTTTGGCCAACAAGGGGTTGGTCGTCTTGACCTCCACGGTTGTCAGCGTGGCGTCCGGGTCGTAGCTGCCGTCGGCCTTGGCGGGCCGTACCGACAGTTCCGTCACCACCGTGTAGGTTGGACTGACGCGGAAATCGTGTTTCTGGTTCGCCTTGGCCAGGGCCGCGGCTTCGGCTTGCTCGAATTTTTCCGAGTTGTAGATCATGTAGCTGGCCAGCAGGCCGGCCGGAATGGCCAGTCCGCCGGTGGCGCCGGCCGCCAGCATCAGGTTGTTGGCGGTGAGGCCGCCCCAGAACGAGGACATCTTGCGTTGCAGTGGCACGCGTTGTTCTTCCGGGTACTTGTCGATTTCGTTGAGCATCAGCAGCTTCATGCCGGCCAATGCCACCAACCCCAGCGGCGTGGTGCTGACCAGCGGGTTGGCCTCCACGGCACCGGCGGCCAGGCCCAGGCCCGTGCTCAGGCTGTCGCCGATGGCCATGGTTTGTGCCACCTGCTTGGGCGACAGCCCAGCATTCGCCGAGGTGTCTTCGGCGGCCCAGGCCGCCGGGTTGGTCGCGCACACGACCAAGGCGGTGGCCGCAAAACGGCGCCGCCAGGTGGCGGCCAACAAACCGTTGGGGGTGTGGGAGGGGGCAGCGGACCGGCGCATGGTGCTTTCCTTTCACAGGCGGTGTGGGGGGCAAGGTCGTGAACGACTCTGTGGTTCCCATCATCCGTCTGCGGCGACGGCCACCGTTGCTGGCGGTGTGCCCACCGTTGCTGGAAGGAAGGCTTTGCGGCCAATGCCGCTGGCTAATGACGTTGAAGGTAGGCTTGCAGCCGCTGCCACGCGGGTGAGTCGACACGGAGCCACAAGGCCTGCACCCGCGCCGAGCCGTCCGTGTGGGTTGTCACACGGCCCAGTTCCACCACCGCAACCTGTTGGTCCTCGCAGGTGCGCAAGCGCAATGCCACCGCGTATTCTTCCGAGCGCGTTCGCGCCAGTTGCCTGCACTGTAGGGCTTGGGGCGCATCCTCGGGGTCGATCAGGTCGTTCAGGGCAACGTGCTGGTCACGGAAATGTTCGGGGGGGTAACCCGTCAGCTCGGCGATGTTGTCGGTGACGAACAAGGTCAAGGGTGCGGCTTCCAGTGTCGCACTCCAGACCACGCCTGGCATCCCGTGCAGCAGGCTGTTGTACTGGCGTTTGGTGTGTGCCAGGTGGTTGCGCTGGTCGCGCACTTCGGTCAGGTCCTGGATGAAGCCCACAAACAGCAACGGCTCGGCCCGTCTCACTTTTTGCACAGTGAGGCTCATTGGAAACTCGCTGCCGTCCTTGCGCACCCCGGTGAGTTCGCGGGTTTTGGAAATTACCCGTTTGTCGTTGCCATCCAGTTGGTAGCGCGACAGGTAAATGTCGTGCGCCGACTTGAACGGTTCGGGCATGAGGATGTTGACGTTGCGGCCGATGATGTCGTCCTCGGTCCACAGGAACATTTTTTCCGCCGACTTGTTGAAACTGCGGATCAGGCCGTCCTGGGTGATGGTCACGATCGCATCGTCAGAACTGTCCAGGATGGCCTTTTGCTGGGCACTGGTTTCGAGGGTGCTGCGGGATTGCCGGGTCGCACGCAGCAAGCGGCTGACGAGCCAGCCCGACAGCAGGGCGAAGCCCATCAGCCCGCCCAGCGATGCGTAAGCCCAGAGAGGGGTGGACATGTCGGCTTGGCCTGGGCTCAGCGGTTGCGTTCTTGCTCGATGCGCCAGGTGTCGCCGTCGCGCCGCATCAGCAGGGTCTTGCGGTCCACCGCGCGGTGGTCGTTGGCACTGTAGCGCTGAACCAGTTGCACCTGGGCCTGGTCGCCATCGATGCGGGTCTGGATGTCGCTCAGGGCCACGCTGATGGAGCTCTTGCCGCCGATCCGGGCACGGCGCTGCGCCAGCCATTGCTCGCGGGTCATGCCAGCGGGGGCGTAGGTGGGGGTGTAACTCGCGACATAGGCCTCGACGTCACGCCGGGACCAGGCGTCGGCCCAGCCCTGCAGAGCGGCACGGACCTGTTGCTCTGCGGGGCTCAAGGGGGCCTGGGGCGCGTGGCGGGTGGCAGGCCGGGGCGTGTCAGTCACGGGGGCAGCAGTGCCACGCGGGTCTGTGGTGGGGGGGGCTACCTTGCTGGCTTGCAACGGAGCGATCTGGGACACCAGCCGCCATTTGGCCTGGGCGTGACCGGACTGACCGGCCGGTGCCTGCAAGGCATTCTGGTAGGACTGCGCGGCCATGCGGGCGTACACGTCGCCCAGGTTTTCGTGGGCGGCGGGGTACTGCGGGTCCAGTTTCAGGGCGGTCTGCAAGGCTTCCACGGCAGCCGGCCACTGGCCTTGACGCGCCAGCAGCACGCCCAGGTTGTTCAGGGGCTCGGGCGAGTCGGGGTAGGTGCGGTGCAGTCCGCGAAAAATGGCCAGGGCCTCCTCGTCGCGGTTGAGCTCGGTGAGCGCCACACCACGGTAAAAGGCCAAGTCCGGTCGGTCGGGTGTGCGTGCCAGCGCCTGGTCGATCCGTTGCAGTGCCTGTGCCGGCTGGCCGCGCTGGAGCAGTTGCTGGATGTCGGAGGGCGTGGCGTCGGCCCAGGTCAGGCCGGACAGGCCCAGTGACAGGGCGCACAGGATGAGTCGCCAGCGGCGGGTGGAAAACAGCGAACGGTTCATGTGTATGGGGGCGGGGCGCTGGGAGCGCCGTCGCGATTCAGTTCACCAGCACGGCTTCGTTGCAGAAGAGTTTGATGTGTCGCACATCACTGTAGCCCAGACGCAGGCCCAACTGGCTCAGCAGGGGGTCGATCAGGCCGCCGACAAGGTTGGCGATGACGGGTTGGACCAGGGTGTTGAGCACCGAGTTGATCACCGGCAGGATGGCCTGCAGGATTTCATTGACCAGGGTGTCCACCGTGGCCAGCAGCAGGTTGAGCAGGCCCGACAGCAGGTTGCTGATGATGTTGTTGCCCAGCAACTGGCTTTTGGTGGGGTCGCCGTACTTGGTCAGGCTGGCTCCCTGCACGGTGTTGAACAGGGTGTTCAGGGCGCTGGTCAGGGTGTTGCCAACCGATGAGCCCACGGTGTAAGGGCGCTCATCTTCGATGAGGAGGCCCTGGGCAGAGCCGGGTCCGAAGACGATGTCGTGCTGGGCCATCTGCTGCAGGGTCAGGGCCGGAGCGCCCAGTTCGAGCTTGCGCTTGATCAGGGGGATGTCCAGCACGGTCAGCTTGGCCGGGCAGTTGTTGAAGCCGGCGTTGGCGTCGTTCGAGATGCAGGTCTGGATCAGCCCGGTGCTCACCCGCATGCCAACCAGGGCGTCTTCGCGGCGCGGTGCGCACACGGCTTCGGTCAGCACCGCCTGGCCGGCGGCCAGTTCGAGGTTGATGTGGATGTCCTGAAAAGCGATGAGGCTCGACAGGGTGTTGAGCAGGGCGCCGATGCTGGGGTCCGACGAGAGCTTGAGCGCCAGTTGCAGGCGGACCTGGGCCGAGCGCGCCGTGGCCCCCAGTCCGCCGATGGCGTACTGGGGAGGCTCGATCACCTTGAGCGACAGGCCGACCAGCGGCAGGCCGGTCTGGAGCGCCACCGCATGGCTGCCATTGGCCACCTGGGCGGCCAGCATCACCAGGTCCAGGGCGGACAGGCTGGCTTGCGCCACCGAGCTGGGGTCCAGGGTCTGCAGGCGCAACACCTGGCCCAGGTCCAGGTTGAGGTCGCGCAGGTTGACGTTCAGCAGGTTGTTGAGCAGGGTGGTTTTGACAAGGCTGTCGGGACTGGCGTTGGCCGTGGCCACCACAAAGTCGTACAGGCTGACGCGGGCACCGGCCAGGCTGTCCACGCTGCCGAGGTTGATCGGGTCGGCCCGCACGATGTCCAGCAGCCGCACCTTGGCGTCGGCCAGGCCCTGGTAGGACACCAGGCTGAGGTTGACGTTGCTGCGCAGCAGCCCCGACAGCAGGGGGTTGAGCAGGCCGGCGTTGAGGTCGGCGCGGGCCACACCGGTGCCGATGGAGTGGATGCTCAGCAGCCCGCCATTGACCGGGTTCGCCGCGGTGGAGCGGGCCTCGACGAGCTTGCTGCGTTCGCCCCCCATGAAGTTGAGGATGAAGTAAGGCACTTCCTGCGCTGCCACCACACGCACGGCGTTGGGCGCCGCGGTGCCCGCCTGGAAGCGTTCGTCGGCCGGGCGGTCGGCGGCCCAGGTGCCACAGGTCAGGGTCAGGGCCAGGTCGGGGGTGGCGCTGTCGTTGCGGGCGGCGTTCTGGGTGGCGCGCTGCTGCATGGCGTTGCAGTCGCCGGGGAATTGCGCGCCGGCCAGCGCGGCCAGGTCGGCGGTCTTCTGCAGTTCGCGCTTGATGTAGAACACCTGGCCCACGTCCACCACGGCCAAGGTGGACAAGGCCAGCAGAATGGCGCCTACCCCCAGCAGCAGCACCCCGCCGCTTTGCCGTTGCCAACGCCTGAAACCGCGCATCGGGTTCAACGGTTGACCGATTCTTTGAGCTGCCGGTCGAACTGCGCCGGGATTTCGGACCGATAGCTGCGCAGGTAGCGCTCCCAGGTCTCGACAGCCACCGGGCCAGGGATGCCGGGGGCCGGCCGCCCGGCGCTCGCCTGGCGCTGGTGCTCGAACAGGGCGCGCGTGTCGGCGCCGATCGGGCGCGGACCGGCGGGTGGGTGGTCCACGCTGCGATCTGGCGCTTCGGCCGGCGGCTGCGTTGCGGGCGGGGTGGCCAAGTCCTGGGCCCAGCTCGGCGCTGCGAGGGCACACAACAACAAGCCCGCGCAGGTGCCCCATCGACGCAGGCGGGCAAGGGCAGTGGTGTCAAGGCGCAGGAGTGGGACGTGCATGGAGGTCTTTGGTGAGCGCATGGACTCAGTATCGTTTACCGAGGCGGGGCGGAAAAGGTTTCACGGCCGTCCACCGCACCGGTGCGTGCGGCGGCCAGAGCGCGCACCTTGTCGCGCGCTTCGGGGCC
>NZ_JAAQQT010000704.1:17370-34341 GCF_011742065.1 Aquabacterium sp. A08 | reverse complement strand
ATGAGGCCGAAGGTCAGCAGCACCTGGTCGAGGTGGTCCCGCTTGTAGAAGTGGCGAAACAGCAGCCATTCCAGTGCCAACCCCAGCACCACCGACAGGGCCGCCCCGACCACTATGGCCAAGAACAGGCTGCCGAAGGCGCTGGACAGCGACCACGCCATGTAGGCCCCGAGCATGTAGAAGCTGCCGTGGGCGAGGTTGACCACGCCCATGATGCCGAAGATCAGCGTCAGGCCGGCGGCCAGCATGAACAGCAACAGGCCGTATTGCAGGCTGTTGAGCAGCTGGATCAGAAAGTTCGCGAAGTCCATGGGTGGTCACTCGGGCAAAAAAAGAGCGGCGCAACGCATGCGGGGGCATGGTCGCCGCTCGTTCGTCGGACACGGCGGGGCGGGCCCCGCCTGCCAAGGTCAGGCCATCTTGCAGCCGGTGGCCGGGTCGGCCACGGCTTTTTGCGCAATGCCGATGACCTTGTTTTCCTTGTTTTCCACCTTGCGCAGGTACATGTCCTGCACCGGGTTGTGGGCCTTGCTCATGGTCCACTTGCCGCGCGGGCTGTCGATCACGGCGCCCTCCATGGCGGCGTACAGGTCTTTCTTGTTCGACAGGTCGCCCTTGACCTTGTTGGCGCCCTGGACCAGCAGCAGGCCGGTGTCGTACCCTTGCACGGCGTACACGTCGGGCTGCATCTTGAAGGCCTTGGCGTAGTTCAGGCGGAACTGCTTGTTGCGCGGGGTGTCCAGCGAGTCGCTGTAGTGCATGGTGGTCAGCACGCCGTTGGCGGCCTCGCCGGCGGCTTCCAGCACGCCTTCGGTCAAGAAGCCGGAGCCGTAGAGCTGGATGGTCTTGTGCAGGCCGGCGGCGTGGAAGTCGCGCAGGAACTTGGCCGCGCCACCGCCGGCGAAGAAACAAGCCACGGCGTCGGGTTTGAGGGCGGCGATTTCGGTCAGCAGCGCCTGGAATTCCACGTTCGGGAAGGGCAGGCCCAGCTTTTTCACGATGGTGCCGCCGGCGGCGGTGTAGCTCTGCTCGAAGCCTTCGTAGGCCTCTTCGCCCGCGGCGTAGTTCCAGGTGATCCAGACCGCCTTCTTGTGGCCGCGTTCGACCATGGCCTTGCCCAGCGCCAGCGTGGGCTGGGAGTTGGTGAAACTGGTGCGGAACACGTTGGGCGCACACAGGGCGCGGGTGGCGGCGTGCACCCCGGCGTTGGGGATGAGGCTGAGCACACCGGTGTCGCGGGCCACGCGGTGGATGCCCATCTGCACCCCGGAATGGACGGTGCCGACCAGCACGTCGACCCGGTCGCGCTGGACCAGGCGCTGGGCGTTTTCGATGCCCTTGGCCGGGTTGGATTCGTCGTCCACTTTGAAGAACTCGACCTCGCGGCCACCGAGCTTGCCGCCCTGTTCGTCCAGCGCCATGCGGAAGCCGTTTTCGATGGCCACGCCCAGCTGGGCAAAGGTGCCGGTGTAGGGCAGCATGAAGCCCACCCGCACCTTGTTGGACTGGGCCAAGGCCAGCTGCGGCAGCAGCAGGCCGCTGGAAGCGGCGCCGAACAAGGCGGCACCGTGGGTGAGAACGTGGCGGCGGGTGGTCATGTGGGGGTCTCCTGTGTTGAAAAGGTGCTGCGATGCTAGGCGCGAACGGGTCGGGGCACGATGCTGGCTTACCCTGAAGGCGGGTCAGGCCTGGGGCGCGGCGGCGCGCAGCGCGGGCAGGTGGCTGGTGAGCCAGTCGCGGCACCAGGCGATGCCGGCGTCTTCGGCCACCACGCCGCTGCTGGCGTCGTGGGTCCAGACCTCGCCCAGGCGCTGCGCGCCCAGGTCGGTCAATTTCTCATCGAACTGGCGGCCGCCCATGGCGAAGGTCATGGGGTAGCTGCCCTGGTCGCCCAGCGCCATCACGCCGTAGCGCACGTGGCCCAGGTAAGTGGGGGCACTGCACAGGCTGGCCAGCAGCGCCTGGGCGTTGTCGGGCACGTCGCCGCTGCCGTAGGTGGCGGTGCAGATCAGGAACAGGGCGGGCTCGTCAAACACCGAGGCGTCCAGGCCATCCATCAACTGCACCTCGATCTGCTCGACCAGGTCGGCGCAATCCAGTTCGATGGACTGCGCCACGCTTTCGGCGGTTTGGGTGGTGGTGCCCACCAGGATCTTCAGTTTCATGGGTCTGGAGTGGCCGCGGCGACCGCGTGATGCACTAAATTGCCTTTGATAGCATGCAATATACTGCATGAATGTCGTTGCAACGACTCAGGTAAACCCTAGGTGCAGAGCGCTGCCTCAGACTGGGCTGGCGGGGTCGGGGCGGCATCTGCCGGTAAAATTCGGGGTTACTTTTCACTCAGGCCACACCGTGACCCAGCACATCACCCCGATCGAGGGCGGCGACGCACTCGGCAACTTCCGCGCCCAGCAACTCCTGCCCCGCCTGCAAGCCGTCAGCGACAAGATCGTGGGCCTGTCGGCCCGTTTTGTGCACCTGGTGGACACGCTGGAGCCCTTGCCCCCGGAATTGTTGCCGAAGTGGCAGGCCCTGCTGACTTATGGTGAGCCCTACGCCGGCCCCAGCGACGGCCCGCTGGTGGTGGTGACCCCGCGCATTGGCACCGTGTCGCCCTGGGCCTCCAAAGCGACCGACATCGCCCGCAACTGCGGCTTTGCGGTCAAGCGGGTCGAGCGCATCACCGAATACCGCCTGGTGCTGAAGTCGGGCCTGCTGGGCAAGGCCAGCCTGAGCACCGAGCAGTGGCAGCAGGTGGCCGGGCTGTTGCACGACCGCATGACCGAAAGCGCCGTGGACAGCCGCGCCGCCGCCCACCGCCTGTTCACCGAGCTGGAGCCCCAGCCGATGGAGCACGTGGACGTGCTGGGCGGGGGCCCTGAAATGGGCCGAAAAGCGCTGGAGCGGGCCAACGTGGCCTGGGGCCTGGCGCTGGCCGACGACGAGATCGACTACTTGGTCAACGCCTTCCACGGGCTGGGCCGCAACCCCACCGACGTGGAGCTGATGATGTTCGCCCAGGCCAACAGCGAACATTGCCGCCACAAGATTTTCAACGCCCAGTTCACCATCGACGGCGCGGCGCAGGACAAGAGCCTGTTTGCGATGATCCGCAACACCCACCAGCTGGCGCCGCAGCACACGGTGATCGCCTACGCCGACAACGCCTCGGTGATGGAAGGCCACCGCCTGGAGCGCTTCGTGGCCCAGGCCGGCGGCGACACCAGTCCGGCCTACGCCAAGGAAACGGTGACCCAGCACGTGCTGATGAAGGTGGAAACCCACAACCACCCGACCGCGATTTCGCCCTTCCCCGGTGCCTCCACCGGCGCCGGCGGCGAGATCCGCGACGAGGGCGCGACCGGCCGCGGCTCCAAGCCCAAGGCCGGCCTGACCGGTTTCACCGTGTCCAAGCTGTGGAACGGCTGGGCCGACCAGCCCGGCGGCAAGCCCGAGCACATCGCCAGCCCGCTGCAGATCATGACCGAAGGCCCGCTGGGCGGCGCCGCCTTCAACAACGAATTCGGCCGGCCCAACCTGCTGGGCTACTTCCGCGAGTACGAGCAGACCGTGGCCAGCGACGTGGACACGCTGCGCCGCGGCTACCACAAGCCCATCATGATCGCCGGTGGCCTGGGCGGCATCGACGCGCGCCAGACCCAGAAGATCGAATTCCCCGCGGGCACGCTGCTGATCCAGCTGGGCGGCCCGGGCATGCGCATCGGCATGGGCGGCGGGGCCGCCAGTTCCATGGCCACCGGTGTCAACGCCGCCGACCTGGACTTCGACTCGGTGCAGCGCGGCAACCCCGAGATCGAGCGCCGCGCGCAAGAGGTGATCAACCACTGCTGGGCGCAGGGCGAGGCCAACCCCATCCTGGCCATCCACGACGTGGGCGCGGGCGGCCTGTCCAATGCCTTCCCGGAACTGACCAACGACGCTGGCCGGGGCGCGCGCTTTGATCTGCGCGCCGTGCCGCTGGAGGAGTCGGGCCTGGCGCCCAAGGAAATCTGGTCCAACGAGAGCCAGGAGCGCTACGTGCTGGCCATCGCGCCGGCCTCGTTGCCGCAGTTCCAGGCCTTCTGCGAGCGCGAGCGCTGCCCCTTTGCCGTGGTGGGCGTGGCCACCGAAGAGCGCCAGCTGGTGCTGGCCGACGCGGGCGCCGAAAGCCCGGTGGACATGCCCATGGACGTGCTGCTGGGCAAGCCGCCCAAGATGCACCGCGACGTGCGGCGCGTGTCGCGCCAGGTGGCCCCGCTGGACCTGACCGGCGTGGCGCTGCAACAAGCCGTCATCGACGTGTTGAGCCACCCGACGGTCGCCTCCAAGCGCTTTTTGGTCACCATCGGCGACCGCACCGTGGGGGGCCTGAGCCACCGCGACCAGATGGTGGGCCCGTGGCAGGTGCCGGTGGCCGACTGCGCCGTGACCCTGGCCGACTACGCCGGCTTTGCCGGCGAGGCCATGAGCATGGGCGAGCGCACGCCGCTGGCCGCGCTGGACGCCCCGGCCTCCGGCCGCATGGCCGTGGCCGAAGCCATCACCAACCTGCTGGCCGCGCCGTTCGAGCTGCCGCGCGTCAAGCTCAGCGCCAACTGGATGGCCGCGTGCGGCGAGGCCGGCGAAGACGCCGCCCTGTACGACACGGTGCGCGCCGTGGGCATGGAACTGTGTCCGGCGCTGGGCATCAGCATCCCGGTGGGCAAGGACAGCCTGTCGATGCGCACCCAGTGGCAGGCCGACGGCGCCACGCAGAAAGTCAGCTCGCCGGTGAGCCTGATCGTGACCGCCTTTGCCACCCTGCCCGACGTGCGCGGCACCCTGACGCCGCAACTGGACGCGCAGGAAGACGACACCACCCTGGTGCTGGTGGACCTGGGCAAGGGCCGGCACCGCATGGGCGGCTCCATCCTGGCGCAGGTGCTGAACCAGCCCGGCGGCGCCGTGCCCGACCTGGACGACGCCGAGGACCTGAAGCGCCTGGTCGATGCGGTCAATGCCCTGCGCGCGCAGGGCCAGATCTTGGCCTACCACGACCGCAGCGACGGCGGCCTGCTGGCCGCGGTGGCCGAAATGGCCTTTGCCGGCCACGTGGGCGTGAGCCTGAACGTGGACATGCTGGTGACCGAAGGCGACGGCATCCACGACAGCCGGATGGACACCGGCGACGCCAAGAATTGGGCCGCCCAGGTGAGCGCGCGGCGCGAGGAACTGACCCTCAAGGCGCTGTTCAACGAAGAACTCGGCGTGGTGCTGCAGGTGAAAACCGCCCAGCGCAACGCCGTCATGCAGACCTTGCGCGAGCACGGCCTGAGCAAGCACAGCCACTTCATCGGCAAGACCCGGCCGGCCAGTTCCCCGATCGACCTGGGCAAGGGCGAGTTGCAGGTCTGGCGCGACACCAAGTGCGTCTTCAGCGCCAGCCTGTTCGACCTGCACCAGGTGTGGGACAGCGTGAGCTGGAAAATCAACCAGCAGCGCGACAACCCCGCTTGCGCCGACGCCGAACACGCCGCCGCCGGCGTGCCGAGCGACCCAGGCCTGCACGTGGCGCTGACCTTCGACCCGGCCGACAACGTGGCCGCGCCCTACCTGAACCTGGCTCGCCCGAAAGTGGCCATCCTGCGCGAGCAAGGGGTGAACTCGCACGTGGAGATGGCCTACGCCTTCCACGAGGCCGGCTTCGACGCCCACGACGTGCACATGACCGACCTGCAGACCGGCCGTGCCCGCCTGCAGGACTTCCAGGGTGTGGTGGCCTGCGGCGGTTTCAGCTATGGCGACACCTTGGGTGCCGGCATCGGCTGGGCGCGCAGCGTCACCTTCAACCCGGTGTTGTCCGAGCAGTTCCAGGGCTTTTTCGGCCGTACCGACACCTTCGGCCTGGGTGTGTGCAACGGTTGCCAGATGTTTGCCGAGCTGGCCGACATCATCCCCGGCGCCGAGGCCTGGCCGCGCTTCACCACCAACCAGAGCGAGCGCTTCGAGGCCCGCCTGTCGATGGTGGAAGTGTTGGATTCACCCAGCCTGTTCCTGCAGGGCATGGCCGGCAGCCGCCTGCCGATCGCGGTGGCGCACGGCGAGGGCTACGCCAACTTCAAGCACCGCGGCAACCCGGCCCAGGCCATTGCCGCCATGCGCTTCGTGGATAACAGCGGCGCCGCCACCGAGCAGTACCCGTTCAACCCCAACGGCAGCGCCGGCGGCCTGACGGCGGTGACCACCGCCGACGGCCGCTTCACCGCCATGATGCCGCACCCCGAGCGCGTGTTCCGCAACGTCCAGATGAGCTGGACCGACCTGGCCCGCAGCGGTGGGCTGGACGCCGCCAGCCCCTGGATGCGCATCTGGCGCAACGCCCGCAAATGGGTGGGTTGACGCGCCCCGGCACCGAAGCTTGACGCGGGTCAAACCCGGGGGGAAACGGCCGGACTAGACTGCTCCCAGTCCCACACCGGAGTTTTCCCCCATGACCTTGGCCACGCCCGTTCAAGACGAACCCATCCAAGACTTCACCCAGTGCCACGCCGGCATCGTGCGCAAACTGGACACCCTGGCCGAGCTGCCGGCCTTGCTGGCCCCGGCGGCGCGGGCCCGTGAGATCGCCGAACAGGCGGTGGATTTTTTCCGCGAAGCCATTTTCGAGCACCACCTGGACGAGGAACGCGAACTGTTCCCGGCGGTGTTGGCCAGCGCCGAGAAGGGCGCCGAATGGACCCGGGTGCAGGCCATGGTGCAGCGGCTGACCGACGAGCACCGCGCCCTGGAACAGGTGTGGAAGCGGCTGGAGCCGGGCCTGAAAAAACTCGCCAAAGGCCAACCCGCCGACGTGGACGTGGCCGCGATCGACCAATTGGTGGGGCAATACCAGGCACACGCCCGCTACGAGGAGGCCGAGTTCCTGCCGCTGTCGCAGACCATACTGGGGCGCAACGCCAACCACATGGCGGCGCTGGGCATGTCGCTGCACATGCGCCACAACCGCGCCCCGCTCAACGCCTACGTCTGAGCGAGCGGCGGTTCACACCGTGGGGGCGGTGGGCCGGGTGCGGTAAAAGCGCAGCGGGCTGGCCGGCACCTGGTTCAACACACTGCGCTTGATCTTGCCGACCACGTGCATCTCGCACGGTTTGCAGTCGAAGCGCAGGGTGAGCTTTTCCTTGCCGTTGATGAGCTGCAGCGGCTCGGCGCGCACCGTGCCCTGCACCCCGGTCACCCCCTTGGCCTGCTTCGGGCACAGGCTCAGGCTGAAGCGCACGCAGTGCTTGGTGATCATCAGGCTCACCTCGCCTTCTTCCTCTTGGCTTTCGTAGGCGGACGCAATCACCTGCACGCCGTGGCGGGCATAAAAGTCCCGCGCCTTGTGGTTGTACACGTTGGCCAGGTAGCTCAAGGTGTCCTCGGGGTAGGGCGTGGGCGGCTCCACCGGGGTGGCGCGCGGCAGGCGCGGCAGGGCCTGCGCGCGGGCGGCTTCCAGGGCCGCCACCGCGTCGCGGCGCAAAGCGTTGAGCACCGAGGCCGGCACGAACCAGGGCTGCGCCAGCTCCAGCGCGGTGTCCAGCGGGGTGAACACGGTGTCGCCCAGCCGGCCCAGTTGCTCGCGGAGCTTGTCGGTGGCCAGCACCGGGTCTTTGGCCGCTTGCAACGCCAGCGCCACCTGGGCCTGGCCGGTGTGGCCGGCCTCGTCGGTCAGTTGCAGCGTCAGCCCGTCGGCGTGGTCGCGCAGCGTCATCCAGACGCCGATGCGCCGCTCGGCGGATTTTTTCTCCAGCGCGCGCACCCAGTCCATGCTGCGGTTGCGGTTGATTTCTGTGCCCGGGCGCAGGTCTTTGAAGCCGGCCATCGGGTCTTTGGGGAAGATGCGCCACAGCCGGTTGCGCGGGCCTGGGCCCAGCGCTTCGACCCGGTTGGTTTGCAGGCCCACGAGCTCCTTTTGCAGGTCGTAGTAGCACAGGCCGTCGCCGTTGCTCAGGGCGGTGGCCGGGTCGTTCAGCTCCAGGTCCACGCTGTTGGGGTGGACCTTCGTCACCCAGCCGATGGCCTGGCCGGGGTTCTTGGGCGTGTCGAAGGCGCCAATGTCCTCCTGGCGGCCCTGGACGAAGTAATCGGTGAACTCGCGGTTGAAGTTCTGGTTCGGGTCGGGCCGGAAGAAGAAGGTGCACTCGCCGTGCGAGGCGCGGGCCAGTTCGGGGCGTTCCTCCAGAATCTCGTCCAGCAGCACGCGGTAGTGGGCGGTGAGGTTTTTCACGTAGCCCATGTCCTTGTAGCGGCCTTCGATCTTGAAGCTGCGCACGCCGGCGTCGATCAGGGCGCGCAGGTTGTCGCTCTGGTTGTTGTCCTTCATGGACAGCACGTGCTTGTCGTGCGCCACGATACGGCCCTGGCTGTCCTTCACCTCGTAAGGCAGGCGGCAGGCCTGGGAACAGTCGCCCCGGTTGGCGCTGCGGCCGGTGTGGGCGTGGCTGATGTAGCACTGGCCACTGTAGGCGACGCAGAGCGCGCCGTGGATGAAGAATTCCAGGTTGCAACGGGCGGGGTCGGTCGCGGCGCGGATGGCGGCAATTTGCGCCAGCGTCAGTTCACGGGCCAGCACGATCTGGTTCAGCCCGGCGTCTTGCAGGAAACGGGCTTTTTCCGGGGTGCGGATGTCGGTCTGTGTGCTGGCGTGCAGCTGGATCGGCGGCAGGTCCAGCTCCAGCAGGCCCATGTCCTGGATGATCAGCGCGTCCACCCCGGCGTCGTGGTACTGTTGGATCAGCTGGCGCGCGGGCTCCAGTTCGTCGTCGCGCAGGATGGTGTTGAGCGTGACGAACACCCGGCTGTGGTAGCGGTGGGCGTGGCGCACCAGGCGCTCGATGTCGGCCACCGAGTTGTCGGCGCTGGCCCGCGCCCCGAACGACGGCCCGCCAATGTAGACGGCATCGGCACCGTGGTTGACGGCTTCGATGCCGATGTCGGCGTCGCGCGCGGGGGAAAGCAGTTCGAGTTGGTGGGGCAGCATAAGTGGGCCAAAACCTGAAAAGGGGGCAACCGCGTATTGTCGACGGAAAGCCGCCGGGGTGCCAAGCGGCCGCAGCGGTGCAGGTGTCCGGGTTCAGGTGAGCAGGGGCAAACGGATTTCCACCACGGCCCCCTGGCCGGCCGGTGCCACGGCGTTGTACGCCAGCAGTTCCCCGCGCCAAGATTCCACAACCATTTGGGCAAAACTCAGGCCCACGCCGACGCCATCGTCTTTGGTGGTTTGCAAGGCCAAGCCCGGTTTCAGCGCCAAACCGGCGGGCAAGCCGTGTCCGTTGTCTTGCACGCGGAGCACGCCGTAGGCCATGCCGTGTTCCTGAACCTGTCCCGTGGTCAGCAGGATGCGCCCCTCGGGTATTTGGTCGCCACGCAAGGACTCGAAGGCATTGGTCACCACGTTGAAAATCACCCGTTGCAGCAACACCCGGTTGACCCGGACGACACCGCCCGAAGGGTCTTCCGTCCGCCGCTCCAGCCGCACGTGTTGGCGTTGGGCCTGGGTTTGCAGAATCGGCAGCAATTCGTCCAGCACCTCGTCCCACGTCAGCGGCTCCAGCGGGGCTTGCTGGCCGGCCATCAAGGTGCGCAGGGTGGTCAGGGTGGACGCCATTTTGTTGACCATGGTCAGGGCGTGTTGCACGCTGGGGTTCGGCTGGCCGGTTGGAGCGGCGTCGCGCAGGCTCATGCCGTCCAGAATCGACAGCAGGGCCTGCAAGGGTTGGCTGATCTCGTGGACGATGGCCGAGTTGTACACGGCCAAATTGCTGACCGCCGAAAAGCGTGAATTCAGCAAAATCATTTCGTCGCGCTGACGGACCAGGGCTTGCAACTCTTGTGTGTGCTGTTCCGCCAGTCGCTGCTGCTCGTTGGCGCGCGCTTCTGCCAGTTGGTGAGCCAATTGCCGCTGGTGCAGCTTTTCCATCACAAAGCCCCCGTAGCCCAACACATGCAGCACCGACACCAGCGTCACCACCACCACCGCCACATTGGTGGCCGGTGACCCGGCAAATGCGTCGGGGCCACCACCATCCACCAGCGCCTGAAACAGCCGAAGCCCGTTGGGCAACAACACCACACCTATGCCCAGCGCCACCATGAGCAGGCCACGGCTGTCGTGACGCCGGCTCACCCGCCACAGCAGCACCATCAACCACACATCGCCCAGTACCAGCAGCGTCAGGTTGATGGTGTAACCCACCGACATGCGCAAGCCCTGGGCTTGCAGCCACCATTGAAACGCCGCGTAAGCCACCCAAGTGGCGGCGGCCAGGCGCCAAGGGATGGCAGGGCGCTCCAGTTCCCAACGCATGGATTCAAGGGCCAGGCCCACCGCCAGCACAAACAGCACTGCGGCCTCGGCAGAAAATCGTCCCCAGTAGCCGACCAGGCCCAAGGCCACCGCGTTGCACGCCACGGCGGAAAACCACAGGCGGGCGCCCCGGTCGCGGGTGCCGCGCATGAACAACCACACCAGCACGGGTAACCCAAAGATGAGCGTGGCGCTCAGCACCAACAGCAACTGAAACGCTGGGAAGTTGCTGGGCATCACGTGGGAGCCGGGTCTGCGGGTGGCGCGGCAGCGGGCCGCCAGCACAGCACCCCCGGCGGCATGGCAGGATTTGTCACAGGGGGCCTATCCAATTGGGTAAAGACAGAATAAGTGATTGCTATATTATGAACCTCATGGCATTTTTTGTTCATTTCCATCCGTGATGCGTCAGCAAGGCCACGTTTACCTGGTGGATGACGACCCAGATGTGCGCTTTTACCTGGGCGACCTGTTGCGACAACTCGGCTACAGCGTGGCCACCTACGAGGATGCCGACGTATTCTTCCACCAGGCGATGGACCTGTCGCCCGCTGTGGTGCTGATAGACATGCGCATGCCTGGATTGAGCGGTGTGCAAGCCCAGCAAAGGCTGCGGGAAATCGGTCGTCACACGCCGGTGGTGTTCATCAGTGGGGAAAGCCAGCCGCAAGAGATCATCGACGCCATGAAAGGCGGGGCGGTGGACTTTTTGATCAAGCCCTTCAACCGCGAGCAATTGGTGGCCGCCGTGGACCAGGCGCTGGCGCACGACGCCGCCGAGCGCGACCGTTTTGTGCGACTGACCCGCGCCAACCGCCTGTTCCAGACGCTGACCGAGCGGGAAAAAGAGGTGTTCTTCCTGATCTTGCAGGGTCATGGCAACATGGCCATTGGGGAGCAAACGGGCGTGCAGGCCGGCACGGTGAAGAAACACCGTGCCGCCGTGTACGAAAAATTCGGCGTGGCCAGCACCGCCGAGTTGATGGACGCGTGCCAAGGGCTGGGCCTGCGGCCCTGACCCCGCCGCGTCAAAAGCCCATTTCCCGCACCAGCACCGCCAAGCCCTGTTTCAGGTAGCGGCTGGCGGGCGCGCTCCAGTCGGCATGGATGGTGACGCGCCCCCGCCAAGTCATACGGTGCCACTCGGGCGGTAGCGGGCCTTGTGGTTCCAGCGTCACGCGGTAAATGGCCCGCTCGGGCACCAGTTGCCCCGCTTTTTCCCGGGTGAGCACGTGCCCGCCCAAGTGGGCGGCCAGTTCCGGGCGAGGCAGCACGCGTGAAGCGTCCTCGTCCACGGCCACCACCCGCAGCCGCAGACTGGCATGCGTGGGGCCGTCGGCGATGAACACCGCGCGGTCACCGGCTTTCACGCGCTGCACCACGTCTTCTTCCAGCCAGGTGTCCACTTGCCAGCGGCCGTCGTCGCGCACCAGCACCGCGACCTTTTCCTGGCGTTGCAGCCACTGGCCCACCCGCAGGTCAGGGTCAAGGTCGCGCAACCGCCCGGCATAAGGGGCGACCGGGTTGTAGTGGCGCAACTCGGTGTCCAGGCTGACCAACTCGGCCTCGGCGGTTTGCAGCGCGTCTTCGTGCACCAACAGGCGGTTGCGGGTTTCGGCATCGAACGCGGCCGAGGCGGCTTGCCAGCGCGCCTGCTTGAGCCGCGCCTCCAGGGCCTGGCGGCGCAACTGCAGGTCGGGCACATAAAGCCGAACCAGGGTGTCGCCAGCCTGGACGTGCGCTCCTTCGCCAAAAGGCAGTTCTTCTACCCGCGCGCCAGACGGGGCGAACACCGGCCACATTTCTGCCGGGTGCAGCATGGCGCTGGCCGTCACTCTGCCGGGCCAGGGCACCACGGTCAGGCCCAGCACCAAGGCCAGGACTCCCCCTGTCCAGCGGCTGCGGCGTTGCTGGCGGATGTCGGGCCAGCGTTGCCGCCACACCTTCAGTTCGCGCGCCACAGGCCACCACACGAACCACAGCAATTCCACCGCGAACAGCACCACCCCCAATGCTTTGAAAAAGTAGTGGTACACCAGCAAGGCAATCCCCAGAAACAGCACCAGGCGGTACAGCCAGGTGGCCCAGGCAAAGCCGATCAGCGCACGTTGCTGGTGTACGGGCAAGTGTTCCGGCGGTTCGTCGTTCAAGGCAAACAGCACCCGCCGCAGGTGCCAGCGCGCCAGCGCAAAGCTGCGTTCGTGCAGGTTGGGCCAATCCAGCCAGTCGGACAAGATGAAGTAGCCATCGAACCGCATGAAGGGGCTGGCGTTGATGGCCAGCGTGGCCACCCAACTGGTGGTGGCCAACACGAAAGCGGCCGATTGGAGGCCGCCTTCGGGCAACAGGCCCCAGGCCAGCGTGGCCCAGGCGGCAATGGCCAACTCCGTCAGAATGCCGGCCGAGGCCACCGCCAAACGTTGGCGGGGATGGGTCAGGCGCCAGGTTTCGTTGGTGTCGGTGTAGGCCACGGGCCACATCACCAAAAAAGCCAGCCCCATGGTAGGCACCCGACAACCCATGCGCTTGGCGGTGAAGGCGTGGCCCAGTTCGTGCAAAAACTTCACGCACACCAGCGCCACGCCGTAGGACACCAGCCCTTCCCAGTTGAAGGTGTCCACCAGCGAGGTGGTGAACACGTCCCAACGGCGCACCACCTGGGTCAAACCCAGCAGCAAGGCGGCCAGGGTCATGAACACGAAGGTGCGGGTGTAAAACGCACCCGCCACGCCTTGCCAGCGCCCCAGCCAGGCGTCGGGCCGCCACAGGGGGATGCGAAAAAACAGGTAATGGTGCAGCAACCATTTCAGCGGGCTGCCTTGCATCTGGGCCAGCCGGTCGGCCATTTGACGCGGGGTTTGGGCACCGCTGGGCTGCACCAGCTGGTTCTGCACCAGAAACTGGGCCACCGCCAGCACATCGTCGCGCCCCAGCTGCAGCGTGGTGTGCGCCGCGATGTCGTCTGCCATGGCCTGGGGGTCGTCCAAACCCCAGCGTTGCAGCACCTCGAAGGTGGGCCAGTCGATGCGGAAGAACAGGTTGCGCACCGGGTCGTGCAGGATCCAGCTGGGTTGGCCATCGGGCAGGGTCGGGCCGGGCAGCAGGTTCAGCTCATCGCGCAGCAAGGGCAAGGCCACGGCTCACACTCCCAGGGTGGTGCGCACCCAGGCCAGGGGGCGGCGCAGCATCCAGTAGCCCAGCGGCACCCACCCGCCGTTCAACTTGGCCGTGCCCTTCAGACCCACGCGGTGGGTGGTGGGGGCCGCCAGTGCGGCGCGCACGCGGTAGGCGTAGCTGCCGTCCGGGCGTTGCACCGCGTCGTGCGCCAGGTAGCGCAGTCGCGCGTTCACCGGCGACAGCGGGCTGGCGTTGAGGTAGAGCCTCACGGAAGCGTCGGGTGGCAGGGCGACCGCATCGGCCAGGGGCAACCAGGCTTCCACCTCGGCATCGCCCGGGGCGGCCAGGCGCATGATGCGCTCCCCCACGGCCACGGGCTTGCCGATCCATTCGGCCGGATCGTCGAACAAGGCCACCCCATCGGCCGGGGCCAACACCCGGGCGCGCTGCAGTTGCTCGCCCAGGTAGTCCACCTCGGCCCGCTTTTCTTCGATCTTGCCGGTCAGCAAAGCCAGTTGCTGGCGGTACTTGGCGTCCACCAGCGCCAATTGCATGGTTTGGCGGTATTCGGTTTCGGCTGTGGCCAGGGTTTGCTGGGCCACGTCCAGCTTGCTTTGGATCAAGGCTTCGTCAAAGCCGAACAGGGGCTGGTTTTTCTGGACCAACTGGTTGGGCTGGACGTGGAAGGTGTCCAGCACCCCGTCCAGTGGGGCGCGAACGACGACCGGTTGCGCCGGCACCAGTTCGCCCGGGGCCAGCACCGTCAGCCGCACGGGCAGGGCCAGTAACAGCAGCACGGCAGCGGCCCAACGCACGCGATTTTGGCGCCACCACGGGCGGTTGGGCTGGCGCAGGAAATGGTTGGCCAGCCGTTGGCGCAGCGCCCGCCAAGAACTCAGGCGTGGGCGGTGCAGGGCGTGGAAGGCGTGCCACCAGGCGCTGGTCCAGTCGCGCAACAGGGCCTCAGCTTGATCGGACCATGGTTCGTCACGCACCAGCAACAGCCCGGCTTGGGGCGGTGTGTCCGTGCCGTCGGTTGGGTGCGGCATGGGCAGCCACACGGCATGGGCAGGCCACCATTCGGCCCATTCGCGGGCCAGTTCGGGCGGCACGTCTTGCGCGGTGAAGGGGCGGGCTGCGCCCTTGGGCTGGTTGACCAGATGCTGGCAAACCGCCTGCAGCCAGAACCCGTACGGCGCATTGGCTTCGGGCTGCAACACGCCCGACAGGGTGTAGACCCCGCGGTCGGCCAGCCACAGCACGCCCTGGCGGTAAGGCGCCAAGGCGAGGGTGTCGTTCACCAGCAGGAAGCCCAGTTCCTGCGGGCTGGCGGCTTCGCGTGCGCGCCGTTGCAAATCCAGCAAAGCCGCCAGCGCCTGCACGGCGCGTGGGCCCGGCAGTCCGGTCTGGGCGGTCACTGTCATCCGGCTTGAGCCGCTGCGCGTTCAGCCGCAGGTCCAAGTGCCACCGGTTTGGCTTCCACCGGTGCCCGGCTCCAGTCCGCCCAAGGCGTCTGGCTGCGCTTGGCGGCCAGTTTCAACTGCTCGGTGAGGCTTAGACGGCCAGCCACTTTGGGCTTGGTTTTGTCGTCCCCGACAAAGAAGCGGAACGGTGCCACCGCTTCGCGGCCTTCCTGGTCGCGGGCGATCACCATCAGCTTGAGTTCGCGCTGGGCTTCCGGCAAATCGGCCGGCGGATTCACCGTGAACGTGCCGGATTGTGGGTCGAACACCACCCAGCTGGGAAGATCAGAGCCGTCCTGCAGCTTGGCGAGCAGTGTGATTTGAGCGTCCGCCTTCGTATGGGCAAAAGTGTCGTAGGGAATGGCGAAACGGCTTTCAGTGCCTGGATCGGCAAACTGGTCGGTCACAGCGTTGGCCAATGTGAGGTTGGGCGGCAGAGAGGTGTTGCCGGGCTCGGCCACCAGCACCGGGAAGCCGATGTCGCTGGTCAGAATGGCTTCCACCGGGAAGGTGCCGATGTCCAACTGCGGCGTGGGCGAGCTGACTTGCATCACCGTGGCGGAGTTGAAGGGGGGCAGGGGGGCTAGGGGCACTTCGGTGGGGCCAGGGGCCGGTGCGAGTGTGGGTGCTGGCGCAAGGGCCTCGGGGGGTGGGGCTTGGGTGACTGGGCGGTCGTCGTCCGGCAAACCGTCGGTAGGCGTGCCGGTGTCGTCATAGACCATACCTGAACCATCATCCAAGACCGTTGCTGTGTCGCTACCTGTCGAGCCGCCTGTGATAGACGCTGTCAGCGTGAAAATTTCTGCATTTTCAAATTCCAAATCGGAAGTCGTATTTACACGAACTTTAAAGTCAGTGATGCCGGCGGGCAATGTAAACGTTCCCCCACTAGGCACATTGACAGTTTGCGTGACATTGAATGCGTCCACAAAGGTCACGACCATGTCGGTGCTGTAGTCATCCCCCTCAGTGCTGACATTCCCCAGCGCCAGTGTCACCTCAACGTCGTATGCATAAGCGTTGGACAAGCTCGCATTGAACACCGCTGGACTGCCTTCAGAAACGTTGTCCTTGCCGGTAAGCGAAAGGGTCGGTCTGTCGTCGTCAGGCGTTCCTGGGTCGGTGTTGGGTCCAAGGTCTGTGGCGTCATCGCCGTCAGGGGCGGATCCATCGTCTTTGATGGTGCCCATGCCGCTGGTAACGCTGTTCATGAACTCCGTCTTGCCCGTAAGCATGAAGGTTTCAGGACCTTCGTAGTCGTTGTCGTCGTTGGTGATGACCTCAACCGTCAGCAAAGTCGTACCTGGCGGAACGGTGTAGCTGCCGTCAAGGTTTGGGATGATGATGGTGGAACCGACCTTTATCACCAGGGTGCTGTCAAAGTCTGTGCTCTCGGCGCTTTGGCCGGTGAGGCTGGTGCCAAAAGTGACGGTGTAATCTGCGTCAGCCTCGCCAACTGTGACGTTGAAAACGGCTGTTGAACCTTCCTCTACCGTGATGTTCGAGATCGACATCTGTGGCTTATCGTTGTCGTTGGTGGTGCCTGCATCGTCACCGTCGATGGAGCCGTCGTCATAGATGGTTCCAGTGCCGATGTCCGAGTCGGTGACGTAGCTCTCGGTGACGGCGGCGGACAGGGTGAAGGTCTCGGCGCCTTCGTAGACGTCGTCGGCGGTGGTTGGGACCTTGACGGTGAGCGTGGTCACACCCGCCGGGATGGTGTATTTGCCATTGATGTCGGCGGTCAGAGTCTGGGTGACGCTGTTGCTGTCAACGTAGGTCACGACCAGATTGGCCGGGTCGATGTCGCCAGACTCGGCCGTCAGCGGGTCGAGCACGGAGGTGGTGAACGCCACTTCCAGGTTGGACTCGCTGGCCTTGCTCAGGTTGACGGTGAAGACGGCGTTGCTGCCTTCTTCGACATCGACGTCGTTGATGGTCAGCGTCGGGCGGTCGTCGTCGTTGATGGTGCCTGCATCGTCACCGTCGATGGAGCCGTCGTCATAGATGGTTCCAGTGCCGATGTCCGAGTCGGTGACGTAGCTCTCGGTGACGGCGGCG
>NZ_JAAQQT010000704.1:0-17320 GCF_011742065.1 Aquabacterium sp. A08 | reverse complement strand
AGGGTGAAGGTCTCGGCGCCTTCGTAGACGTCGTCGGCGGTGGTTGGGACCTTGACGGTGAGCGTGGTCACACCCGCCGGGATGGTGTATTTGCCTGAGGTCGGATCGATCGTGATGGGCGTGCCGCCGCTGCCCAAATAGGAAACGATCAGATTCAGGGGGTCGATGTCGTCGGCTTCGGCGCTCAGTGGGTCGGTAACCGAAGTGGTGAACTCAACCTCGATGGGTTCTTGCGACACGTAGTTGAGGCTGACGGTAAAGACTGCATTGGAGCCTTCTTCCACAGTGGCGTTACCGATGCTGAGGGCGGGCACGGCAGTGGAACGGTACAGCATGTCCTCAGAGAGCGGCGTGGCATTGGAGCCGTCAGCATCCACCGAACTGATGCGTGCCAGCAGAAACTCGCCATTGGCATAGTTGCCGTCGTTGACCACGTAGCCGTCGTTGGCGTTGCTGCCTTCAAAGATGTCGAGCAAGCCGTCCCCGTCGGTGTCGGTGGTGCTGGTCACGCTCTTGGGGGCACCGTCGTAGCGTTCCGCGATGTCGTTCAGGGTGTCACCATCGCTGTTGGCATCCTTGTAGTCTTTCGTGCCATCACCGTCGGTGTCGACCGGGTTCAAACCGACAGATTGCGTAGCGTTGGCAGATGACGTGTTGCTGTCGTAAGCGTCGTCCAGACCGTCGTGATCGATGTCAGTCCAGACGGCGGATGGAGCAATGTAGCCAGCAGTTGTCTGCGCTTCGACGTTATCGGTAATCCCATCGTTGTCGGAGTCGATGTCTAAACGGTCAACAATGCTATCCCCGTCCGTGTCAATGTCTAATCGGATGTCGGCTCCGAAGGAAAAACCAACCCAGTTTTCAGAATTGACATAGGTAAAACCAAAAGTGGTCTGCTCCCCTGGGAGTTTGACAATCAAGTTGCCTTCGTTGCCGGTAACAGAGGTTATTAATTGCCCCGGAACAATGCCTCCGCAGTTATTTGCATAAACCACTTCAACAGCCACATTGAAATTTATGGTGACAGGTACAGTAGGTTGGCCAATAGAACCAAAGGCAAACAATGGGTTCAGTATAGGTTGTGCAAAAGTTATTTCTCTGTATCCGGCATCAATATTCTTGACGGCAGAGGTCGATCCAGATACCCCAGCAGTATTTCCGGAAAAGTCACCTGGTTGCGTGACCGTCACGTCTTGTATGGCTTGGGTCGTTGCTTTCGTGTTATCTGTGTAAGCGGAGAACGTGAACGAGGCAGTCCCAATTGAACTTGTCAGCGTATTTCCAACGATTTCGGTATCGCCAAAAGATGCCCAGAGGAAATTTGAAGAGGTTTCATTAAAATCAAGGATGCCGTCGTTGTCATCGTCGATATCATTGGAATCGACGATTCCGTCACCGTCGGTATCGGCATTGTTTTCAATGCGAATTTCGATGCCGTCGCTGTCGTTGGCGAACTCGCCATCCTGGCTCATGATCGTGAGGTAGTCGAAGCCGGTGTAGCTGGTGGTGGGGCTATAGCGAAGCAAGGCTAGGGCGGCATTGATTTCTGCCCGCGTGCCTTCAATGCGGACACTACCTGTTCCTGTGCCGGAGATAGTTTCTGCGGATGGAGCCGATGTGAAATCGAGCGTCCCGTGATCCACATTCAACACCACCCAGCTGAGGTTGTTGTCGGCGTCGGCCACGCTGATGGTGTTGCCGGCCGTGAAGGCCAGCGGCGTGTCCATCTGCAGCGTGACGGAACTGGGCAGGCTGTTGACCGGCGGTTCGTTGGCGCCGTTGACGGTGAAGCTCAACGTGGCGGTATCGGCCGCACCGTTGGTGTCGGTGATTTCGTAGGTGAACGATTCAGTGAGGTGGTCTGAGGTCGTGAGCGCCTGGAGGGCGTTGATTTGGCCCGCAGTGACACCCAGTGTGTAGGTGTAGGAGCCGTCGGCACCGATGACCAATTGGCCGTAGATGCCGTCGACGGCCAGCCCATTGCTGGTCGACGTAGAACTGGCGTTCACAGCAACGTTCGCCGCGCTGGTTCCTGCTTTTGTGACGGTTTTCGTGTCATTGGCATCGACATCGGTGTCGTTGAGCAACACGAAACCGGAGGCTGCGGTGTCGGCGTCTTCGGTCAACGTGGCGCCGGTGTCGTTGTTGCCTACCGGGGCATCGTTCGCACCATTGATGGTTATGGTGAGTCGGGCCGTGGCCGTGCCAGACGGCGTCAGGGTGTTGGCAACGGTGTAGCGGAAGGTTTCGGTTAGGGATTCACCGGGCAGCAGTGCATCCACCGTGCTATTGGTATTGTTGACGGCGTATGTATAGGAACCATCGGCCATGATGGTCAAGGTTCCGTAAGTGCCCACTATGTTCACGCCGCCGGTCGTAACCGCAGTGGAACCGGAGCCGTCATTCTTGCTAACCAGAGTGACGTAGTCTGAACCCGCGTTCGCCGCACCGAATTTTTCCAGATCGTTGGTCAGTACGTTACCGCTGGCATCGACCGATGCGGTCAACTGCGTGCTGGTGTTGGTGTTGTAGCCCTGCTCGACGGCAGCAGTTGTCCCGTTGGTACCGTCTGCGGCGTCGCTATTGGCAACCGGGTCGTTGTTGCCTGTGCCATAGACGGTGATATAGAGCGTGCTGTTGCTTTGTACGCCCTGGCTGTCCTGCATGGTGTAGTTGAAGGCATCGACCGCAGACTGGCCTTCCGACAGATAGGGGTTGTTTGTCGTGGGCGTATAGGTGTAGCTGCCGTTGGCATTTAGTGTCAAGGTCCCGTGTGTACCCTGCAGGGTTTGTGCCACACCTGAGTTGCCTGTGAAACTGAACACGGTTCCACTCGTGCTGGTCACCTGATCACTGCTCAGTTTTATTGATGTGATAACACCATCCTGAACGGTGATGCCTGTCACCGTCGTGCCTGTGGGAACGCCTGTTCCAGACACTGTCATCCCAACAGCAATGCTTCCAACTTGAGCGGTTAGGCCGCTGATTGTCGTGTACCCGCTACCTGAAATTGCGGATGTTGTTGCGTATTTGTCACCGTTTGCCTGGGTATAAGTCTCTCCGACGAACGGTGTGTTGTCAGTTGTATTCTGGAAAATTAAGTTTGGATTTGCGGTGAAAAACGAGTTCAACCCACCAACTGACTTAAAAGTATTAGTGACGGTGTCCCAGTAATGGGTAGGCGTGGCATTGAATGTGATCGTGCCATTGGTTGTGTTCTTGGTTTGAACGTAGATGAGGGTATAAGCACCTGTGCCGGAGTCAAATGTGTAAAGCCCGGTGTAAATGTCGCCGTTGGTGGGAGTTTTTACGCCTAAGTGAACATAAATTTCATCCCCCGATCCGACGGAGCTGAAGCCGTTGGACAATGAAAACGAAAGCGTGTAGGTGCCAGGCGTGACAGAGATAGTGGAGCTTGTAATGGCTCCTGTGACCGTGGCGCCTATGATGGAGAAATCACCTGATGGCTGCGTTGAGTCTGATGACTGTGACTGATATGCATCATCCACATCGGTATCGTTCGGAAGGACGTTGCCCGTAGCAGAGTAGCCGGTGTAGTTAAAGCCACTGCCAGCCACAGTCGTGGATTCCTTGGCGATGTTGTAGTCTGGGTTGGCGAACGGGGCGTCGTTGCTGCCTTTGATGACGATGGTCAGGTTGGCGGTGTCGGTGCCGCCTTTGCCGTCGTTCGCGGTGTAGTTGAAGACGTCGTTGAGCGAGTCGCCGACGTTCAGCGCGTTCACTTCGGAATTGTTGTTGTTTACTTCATAGCTATATCTACCGTCGGCGTAGATGGTCAAGGTGCCGTACTTGCCAGCCACGGTGAAGCTGCTGCTGCCCGTGGGCGAGACGCTGTTGGCGGTGGTCGTGCTGGTGATTTTGCTTACTGTCAGCGTGTCCCCATTGGCGTCAACATCGTTGGTCAGAACATTACCGGTGGCGTTCACCGTGGCGACGCCATAGCCTTGCTCCAAGGCTGGACGACCTGCGACGCCAGCATCGGGCGTTCCAGTCGTGGTGTCGTCTGTGGCGGTTGGAACCGCATTGCTGGTGACCAGAGCGTTCAGAGCGCTGTCCACCCGGTCCGAGGATGAACCCACATTCGCGACCGTGATGGTTCCATCGTTTCCGTCTTTGGTGTTGTTGATCGTCTTGGACGTACCGGTGCTGGAAATCTGGCTGTCGAACCACGCCTGATCCACTACCAGCAAGAAGCCGCGGTTGTCCAGCACGCTGCTGTCGCCGTCCTGGTTGCCGTCGGCCTGTGCGGTGGCAAAGTTGGTGAAGGATGCATCAGTCCAGAAATAGAAGCCGCGCACAACGCCGCCCGATTTGATGGGCCGACTGATCCAGCCGTAGTATTCAACACCGCCGATCAGAATGGAGGTGGCCGAAACGTCGTTGCCGCTGAAATTCAGGTTGCCCGTGCCGTCGGTGACCTGCACAGCCCCCAAAGACACCGTTGCGTTGAAATAGTGGAGGTTTTGCTCTTTGTCTGCCCAACGCTCGGTGGTGTCGATGTCACCTGTGGTGATTTGATCGACTGTTTTGCCAAATGTGTCGTTGTCCTGGTCGTACACCATTTCGTAGGCGTTGACAAAGTTGAACGACGCCATTTCGGCCTCCACGGCGTGACCGTCGATCTGCAGAGTCACGTGGTCGCCGTCATCACTCAAGTAGGCCAGGGTGGCCACGTGGGCGCCGTCCACCAGCACCCGCGCAAACACATCGCCTTCGTCACCGGCGGTGTCGGCACCCGCGTTCAGCACATGGTCCAGGTAATGGCCCACCTCTTCAATCAGCACCTTCGCCACCGACGCGCTGTCGGCGCCCGCGATTTCTCCGCCATTGCCCGCCAGCCAGTCGGCATTCAGGTAAATCGTGGGTTGACCGCTGATGCCAGTGGCCGAAAAAGCAGCCTTGGCCCCTTGCAGTTCGGTTTGGCTACGCAGTTCCACTTTCACGTTCAACTGGCCCGCGCTGGCGTCGGCTATCAGTTGGTTGAACGTGGCCAGCCAGTCGGCATTGGGCGTGCTATCGGTTTGATTGCCCGAAAAGATGGCAAACAACTGCGCCTGGGCGTCTGGTTGCCGAAGAAACTCGGCCAGTAGGCGCTCGGCTTCGGCTTCGGCGGTCAGCAGTGCTTGCGGCGCAGTGTCCGCATCGCTCAGGCGCAGCACATCCACCGTGTGGCTGGTGTTGCTGTCGCTCAGGGTGGCCGTTGCATCGGTCAACGCGGCTCCATCGAACATGAACCGTTGCTCCAACGCCATCGGGCTGGGGCGGTGGCGTACCAGTCTGGAGGCCGCACGGGGCGTTATGCCTCCGTTCAAAATGGCTTGGGTCAGTGGGGCGAGGTTCGGTTTCATGGGGCTGACTCTGTGTTCTGAGGGAGCGCAAATGGACGGGGGCACGAATCGTTAGCGGTCGGTCGGCGGGGTGATCTGCACCTTGCCGCTCATACCGGCCATCAACTCGGGAAAGCGGCCGTCAATGGCCGCGGCCACCTTGACCGACTGGCTCACCGGGTCCACCCGGGCGCCAATGCGCGTGAACTTGGCCGGGTAGGTTTTTCGGGTTTCGTCGATCTGCACTTCAAACTTGGTGCCGGTGCGCAGCCAGCTCAACCAGCGCGAGGGCACCAGGAATTCCAGTTCCAGTACGCTGTCGTCCAGAATGTCGAGCAAGGCTTGGCCGGGCTGCACGTACTGTTGTTCGCGCACCTTTTGCTCCGCCACGCGGCCGCTGAAGGGGGCGGCAATGCCGCACTTGGCCAGCACGGCCTTGTTGGCCCCCACCTCGGCGTTGAACTTGCTTTGGGCCGCTTTGGACAGATCCACTTCCAACTGGCCCACAGAATTCAGTTCCAACAGCCGCAGGTTGGTGCTGTGGGTTTGCTGGGCGCCTTCCAACTCGGCTTGGGCCTTTTGCAACTGGGCCTGCTGCAGGGAGCAATCAAACCCCACCAGCAACTGGCCGGCCCGGAAGGCACCACCTTCGCTCACCGGCAGGCGGTTGACCTTGGCGCCGATTTCCGCAGCGATGGTGGTGTAACGACGGGGCAGCAGTTGGGCCCGGATTTCCTGGCGTTCGATGGCGGGTTTGGCCTCTGAAATGGGGGCTGCGTTTGCGGGGGGCTTTGAGCCCCCTGGGGTGTTTTGCGCCCAGGCCACGGCCCCAACCAGCACCACCAGCGTTCCAACAACAAATCGTTTCATGTTTTTCCCGGAGGTCGGATCACTTGGCAGCGGTGCTGGCGGTCAGGGCAGCCCAGGGGTTGCCCTTGACTTGCTCGGTCAGTTGCGCCAAGGTCAGGTCGCTGGTGCTGCCGATCTTGGGCTCCAGGCCCAGGTTGGCGATCAGGCGACTTTCGGCCAAGTGCACTTGCGACAGCGCTTGGTAGCGCCGCAGCAAGCTGAGGATGGCCGTGGTCTCGTTGGCCACCCGGTCCAGCTGGCTTTGGGCCTGCACGCTCTGGCGTGCGCGGATGTTTTCGGCGATCTTGTTGTCGACGCTGTAGATGGCGTCGGCCCGGTTGAACTGGGCGCGGGCGTTTTGCAACTGCAGGCGGGCCAGGTGCAACTGGGTCACCACGGCCATTTGCATGGCCATGCGGCGCTGGTCGGCCAGGGCCACGCCGGCCTCGGCAAACTTGATCTGGGTGGGGCCGGTCAGCAGGTTGAACAGGTTGAACGAGAGTTGCAAGCCGGCTTCGTTCCAGTTGTTGTGCACCAGGTATTCATCGCTGTCGTACTTGACGCTGTAGTTGAACGACAGGTTGGGGAACAGCCGGGTCATGGTTTTGCGCACTTCGGCGCGGGCCACGCGGCCGTTGTAGTGCTGTTCGCGCAGGTCGGCGTTGTTCTCCAGGGCCACGGCTTCCAGCTGGGCCATGGGGGTGGTCAGCGGGGTGTCGTGGCTGAAGTCCCCGCCGGCTTCGGCCAGTGTGATGGATTGGCCCACCGGGGCGTTGATGAGCGAGGCCAGCTCGACCTGGGCAGTGGACAGCTCCTGCGAAATGGCTTCCAGCAAGCGCAGGTTTTCCAGCAGCTGACGCTGGTAACGTAACGAATCGAGCGGGCTGCGCAGGCGCTCGGCCTCGGCCTGGCGAGCGTCGGTCAGGGCTGCTTCGGCCATTTTCTGCGTGGCTTGCACCTGGTCGCGCAGTTTCTGGGCGCTGACCGCACGCCAGTACACGGTGCGCACGTCTTGCATCAGCACGTGCATGGCCTTGCGGCGTTTCTCGGCGGCAATCAGCACCCGGTCGGCCGCCTGCTTGGCGGAGGTCTGGCCCACCATCACGTCCAGCAGGTTCCAGGTCAGGCCCAGATCGGCTGTGCTGTGGTCGGCGGCTGAGGAGTAGGAGGACGTGGTCCTGTCCATAGTGCCGACATCGCCGTAAGGCGACACGGGGTTGTAGCGCTGGCTGAACGTGGCGCGTTCGCGGCTGCGGTCAGAATAACCAGCCTGGGCCACCAGTTTGGGCAGCATGTCGAACCGGGTCACGTCGAGTTGCTGGAGCGCGATCGACTCTTCCATGAGGCGGGCGCGGCGGTCGAGGTTGTATTTGAGCGCGCGGGCCATCGCTTCGTCCAGCGTCAGGGGGCCGGTCACCGGCTCCACGCCCTGGCGCATGGCGGCCGTGTCGGCCTGGTTGGTTTGAACCAGTTCTGGAGCCTCAATGGCCTTGGGCGCCAGGCTGCCACAGGCCGCCAACACCGCGACGGCAGCCGCCACGGACAGCAGCTTGAAGCCGCGTTTGCCATTGATGGAGAGGATTTGTGAGTGGCTCATGACACGCTGTGGATGAATTGAACGGTTGATTTGGTGAAAGTAATATTTTTGCATCAAAAAACTCTTTTTTACTGTAACCGCACGCTCCGCACGGCACCATGCCCAAATGGGTAAGACATAGGAGACAACGGCCATGACAAGACCGGCTCAAGTTGGGCAACAATGGCAGCCCATCACACCAAGCCGTCGACCATGAAACGACAAGACTTCCGCTTTTTCCACCGGCTGCGCGTGCGCTGGGCCGAGGTGGACATGCAAAAAATCGTGTTCAACGCGCACTACCTGATGTACTTCGACGTGGTCATCACCGAGTACTGGCGCGCCCTGGCCCTGCCGTACGAAGACGCGATGCACCAGTTGGGCGGCGAGTTGTACGTGAAAAAGGCGTCGGTGGAGTTCAACGCCTCGGCGCGCATGGACGACACGCTGGACATCGGCATGGCCTGCACCCGCCTGGGCAACTCGTCCATGACCATCACCGGCGCCATCTTCCGGGGCGAGGAACACCTGATCACTGGCGAGCTGATTTACGTGTTTGCCGACCCGGCCACGCAGACCTCGCGGCCGATCCCGCCCGGCCTGCGCGCGCTGGTGCAGGGCTTTGAGGCCGGCGAAGCGGTGTTGGCCGTGCGCACCGGCCCCTGGGCCGAGCTGGCCGAGCCGGCGGGCCAAGTGCGCACCGCCGTGTTTGTGGAAGAACAGGGCATTCCCCGCGAGGAGGAGTGGGACGCCGCCGACGAGGTGGCGCTGCACGCGGTGGCGCACAACCGGCTGGGCCAGGCCGTGGCCACCGGGCGCTTGCTGCCGGCCACCGACGGCGTGGGCAAGATCGGACGCATGGCCGTGCACCGGGTGTTGCGCGGCACCGGCGTGGGCCGGCACATTTTGCTGGCACTGATGGACGCGGCCCGCGCCCGGGGCGACCACAGCGTGCGTTTGAGCGCCCAGCGCACCGCCGAAAGCTTTTACCGCCGCCTGGGCTACCAGCCGGTGGGCGAACCTTACGACGAGGTGGGCATCCCCCACCGGTTGATGGAAATCCGCCTCTGAACGCTGGCGTCCAGCGGCCAGTGGCTGGCCACGGGCACGGCGTGTGGGGCGGATTGCACGGCGTGGGTCCACTCCTGCAGTTCCAGCGCGGGGCCGTCTGCGCCCAGGCTGCACCGGGCGATCAGGCTGCTGCGCGTGCCGTAGCCGTGCGCGGGCAGGTGCACGAAGGTGCTGCTCAGGCCGCGCTGCCAAGCGTCGGCGGTCGCGTCGGGGGCAGGGCGGGCATCGAGCAGTTGCCGCAGCAAGGGGGCGTGCCAGCCGTCTGGCGCCGGCCCGGTGCGCAGGCGGGCGTGTGCCGCGCGCACCGCCGCGCGCAGGGCCAGGGTTTTGGGCCAGGGGGTGTCGAGGTGGGCATTGGACAGGCCGTACACCCCCGGGCCCAGCGATCGGCCCGTCCAGCCGGTGGGCAGGCCCAGGTCGCTGCTTTGGGGGGCTTCGGCCGTGGGGCGGTTGCTCAGCCAGACCCAGGTGGCGGTGTGCAGGTCGCCCAACACCAGGTTGAAGCCGTTGTAGGCGGCGGGGTGGGTGCGCGCCACCAGGTCGCGCCAGTGCGGGGTGTGCCCGGGCCCGTCCAGCCAGTGCAGCGGCAACTCGCCCCGGCTGCGCGGGGCCGACTCGGGCCCGCGGGGGCGCACATTGGTCAACATCGCCACCCGGCCGTGCGCCGAAAACCCCAGCCAGGTACCGCCGGCTTCGGCGTCACGGCCGGCCCAGATGGGGGTGCCAACCGGGCTGTGCCAGCGGTCCAGCGGCTGGGTGGGGCGCTGCCACCATTCGTCGCGGTTGGACGCCAGCAGCAGCGGGCAGGGACCGGTGCCGCCCAGGGCGAAGGCGATCAGGCACATGCCCGCAGGCCTCAGACGTCGGCCAGCAGCGGGTAGGGCAGGGGCTGCAGCGCCAACGGCGGGCCGCTGGGGCTGCCCAGCGTCAGCGGCTGGCCGTCGGCGGCGCTGGTTTGCATCGACACCACCGCGTCCCAACCGGCCACCGGGTGCGGGGCGCTGGCGGCCACGGTGCCGCAGGGCTGTTCGGCGTCCGAGGGGTGGAACACCTCCTGGCCCACGGCCATCGGCGCGTCGGCATGCACCGGGTAGGCGCGGCGCTTGAGCGTGCCGCGGTATTGGCTGCGGGCCACCACCTCCTGGCCGGGGTAGCAGCCTTTCTTGAAGTTCACCCCGCCCACCGATTCGTAGTTCAGCATCTGCGGCACAAAGGCCTCGAACACCGGCGCGGTGACCGCGACCACGGCGCTGCGCACCTCCAGCCACTGCCAATGGGCCAGCGCCAGCGCAGGGCCGGCCGGGGTCGGGCCGTTGACCGGACCGCAGGCCAGCGCGCGTGCCAGGCCTGCGGCGTCGGGCAGGCGCACCCAGTCCAGGCCGTCGATGGTCTGGTGGCTCCAGGCGGCGGCAGGCAGGGCAGGGGGCACGTCGGCTCCGGCCACGCCGTACAGGGCCAGTTCGTCGCCAGCGGGCGCGAGCTTGACCTGGGCGCGCAGCACAAACATGCCCAGCCGCTTGAGGGTCTGGGCCCGCAGGTCGGGGGCGCAGACCAGCACGATGTCGTCGTGCGCGCGCTTGAACGCCACGAAGCTGGCCTGCATCCGGCCCTTGGCGTTGCAGAACGCCGCCAGCCGCGCTTCGCTCAGGCCCATCAGGGCAAAGTCCTGTGTCAGCTGCCCGTGGAGGAATTTGGCGGCATCGGCCCCGTGGGCACGCAGCAGGCCGCCGCCGTCCAGGCGCACCACGCCGCGCAGGGTCTGGGCATCGAAGGTCGGGGGGCTGGCAGGGGTGGGCAGGCTCATGGGGCAGTCACTTATCATCAGGGCCTTGTATTTTCACCGAGGTCCCGAGTCCGTGTTCCGATTGTTGAAATGGTGGCTGACGGCCGCGCTGGTGCTGGCGGTGGCGCTGGGCACGCTGGTGGCCGTCTGGCTGCACCGGCCGCTGGCCTGGCGCTCGGGCGACGCGCCGGTGCTGGACGTGACCGTGCCGGCCGGCGCCAGTGCCCGGGCGGTGGCGCAGGCCGTCGCCCAGGCGGGGGTGGACACGCCCGTCTGGGCCCTGCACGCCTGGTTCCGGCTGTCGGGGCGGGCCCGCGACATCAAGGCCGGCAGCTACGAAATCACCCCCGAACTGGGCCCGCGCGCGCTGCTGGACAAGCTGGTGCGCGGCGAGCAGGCGGTGCGCCGCGTGACGCTGGTGGAGGGCTGGAACCTGCGCCAGGTGTTGCAAGCGCTGCGCAGCGCCGAGCACCTGCAGGACGACCTGCCGCCCGGCACCTCGCCGCACGCACTCGCCCAGGCCTTGGGCCTGGCGGCCCGCCACCCGGAGGGGCGGTTTTTCCCCGACACCTATGTTTACCCCAAGCACGCCACCGCCAGCAGCGTGCTGCGTCAGGCCGCGCGCGCCATGGACCAACGGCTGGCCGAGGTCTGGGCCGAACGTGCGCCCAACCTGCCCTTGCGCGGACCGGACGACGCGCTGGTGCTGGCCAGCATCGTCGAAAAGGAAACCGGCCTGGCCAGCGACCGGGAGCAGATCGCCGGCGTCTTCATCAACCGCCTGCGCATCGGCATGCGGCTGCAAACCGACCCGAGCGTGATCTACGGCCTGGGCGAGGGCTTTGACGGCCGGCTGCGCCGCCGCGACCTCGACACCGACACGCCCTACAACACCTACACCCGCGCCGGCCTGCCGCCCACGCCGATTGCCATGCCGGGCACCGCCTCGCTGCGGGCGGCAGTGCGCCCGGCCGACACGCCGGCCTTCTATTTCGTGTCCCGCGGCGACGGCTCCAGCCAGTTCAGCCAGACCCTGGACGAGCACAACGCGGCCGTGCGCCGCTACATCCTGAACCGCTGAGCGCATGCACACCGACCCCACGCCGCCGCGCGGCCGTTTCGTCACCTTCGAGGGTATCGACGGGGCGGGCAAGTCCTCGCACATTGGCACCCTGGCCGCCCGGCTGCTGGCCCAGGGCCGCGCCCTGACGCAGACGCGCGAACCCGGTGGCACCCCGCTGGCCGAGCGGCTGCGCGAGCTGCTGCTGCGCGAGCCCATGGACCCGCTGGCCGAAGCCCTGCTCATGTTCGCCGCCCGGCGCGACCACCTGCAGCGGGTGATCGAACCGGCCCTGGCGCGCGGCGAGGTGGTGTTGTGCGACCGCTTCACCGACGCCACCTTTGCCTACCAGGGCCATGGCCGGGGTTTTGACCTGACCGTGTTGCGGCAGCTGGAGCAGTGGGTGCAAGGCCCCGCGCCGCAGCGCCAGCCCGACCTGACCCTGTGGTTCGACCTGCCGCCCGCGCAAGCCGCCGAGCGCCTGGCGGGCGCCCGCAGCCCCGACAAGTTCGAGGCCCTGCCTCTGGATTTTTTTGCGCGGGTCGCGGCCGGCTACGCGGCGCGGGCCGCCGCCGACCCCGGCCGTTTCGTGCGCATCGACGCGGCCCAGCCCCTGGACGCGGTGTGGGCCCAGGTGGAAGCCGCCTGCCGCGCGCGGGGGTTGTTGGCATGACCGCGCTGGCCCCCTGGCTGCAAACCCAGCTGACCTGCCTGTTGCAGCAGCGCGGCCATGCCCTGCTGCTGGCGGGGCCGCCCGGTCTGGGCCAGTACCCGCTGGCCCTGGCCCTGGCCCGTGGCTGGCTGTGCGAACGGCCCAGCGCCCAAGGCGCGTGCGGCCAGTGCGGAGCCTGCCACGCGGTGGACGTGCGCACCCACCCCGACCTGTTCGTGCTCATGCCCGAAACCCTATCGCTCGAACTGGGCTGGCCGCTGGACGAGAAAACCCAGGACAAGATCGACAAAAAAGAACTGAAGCCGAGCAAGTTCATCCGGGTCGATGCCACCCGCCAGGCCGTGGCCTTCAGCCAGTTCACCCGCTCGCGGGGCGACACCAAGGTGGTGCTGATCTACCCGGCGGAACGGCTCAACACCGAAGCCGCCAACACCCTGCTCAAAACCCTGGAAGAGCCGGCCGGGGCCTTGCGTTTCGTCATCGCCACCGAGGCCGCCCACGCCCTGCTGCCCACCATCCGCAGCCGCTGCCAGACCCACGAACTGCACTGGCCCGACACCGCCCAGGCGCTGGCGTGGCTGCAAGCCACCGCCGCCGCGGACCCGGCGCTGGCCACCCAGCGCCCGAGCACGGCCGACCTGCAGACCTGGCTGCGTGCCGCCGGCGGCCGCCCCGATGAAGCCCTGGACTGGTTGCGCCTGGGCCCCGCGCCCGGCCTGTGGTCGCGCCTGCCGCGGGCCATTGCGGCCGGCGATTGGTCGGCCCTGAGCGGCTGGACCGCGGCGCGGCAAATGGACGTGCTGCAAAAGCTCTGCCACGACCTGATGGTGCGCCAGGCGGGGGCCGAGCCGCGTTTTTTCGCCGCGCCCGACCTGCCCCCGGCGCCCGCCCTGGCCGTGCTGGTGGCTTGGCAGCGCGAGCTGCAAGCCGCCGCCCGCACCCTGGAGCACCCCTACAGCGCCGCCCTCATGCAGGAGGCCTGGGCCAGCGCCGCCCAGCGCGCGCTGGCGCTACACTAGGCCCACATGAGCACCGCCGACGCCACCGCTGCGGCGCGCCCGACAGTGATCCAGTTGTCGATCAAGGAAAAGGGCGCGCTGTACGCCGCCTACATTCCGCTGTTTGCCGAAGGGGGCATCTTTGTGCCTTCGGTGCGCGAATACCAGTTGGGCATGGACGTCTACGTGCTGCTGACCCTGCCCGACGACCCGCAGCGCTACCCCGTGGCCGGCAAGGTGGCCTGGATCACCCCGGCCGGCGCCGCCGGTTCGCGCTCGCAGGGCATCGGCATCCGCTTCCCGGCCGACGAGAAATCCAAAATGCTCAAGGCCCGCATTGAAGAAATCCTGGGCGCGCACCTGGCCTCCGACCGCGGCACCCAGACCGTCTGAACCCACCCGCTGCATGTTTGTCGACTCCCACTGCCACCTGAGCTTCCCCGAACTGCGCGCGCAGTTGCCCGAGATCCTGCAGGCCATGGCCGCCGCGCAGGTCGATCGCGCCCTGTGCATTTGCACCACCATGGAAGAATTCGACGCGGTGCAGGGCCTGGCCGCCGAGCACCCCCACCTGTGGGCCACCGTGGGCGTGCACCCCGACAACGAAGGCGTGCGCGAGCCCACGCTGGACGACCTGCTGGCCGGCGCCGCCCGGCCCAAGGTGGTAGGCATCGGCGAAACCGGGCTGGACTACTACCGCCTGGGCGACCGCAGCGTGGCCGACATGGAATGGCAGCGCGATCGTTTCCGCGTCCACATTCGGGCCGCGCGGGCCACCGACCTGCCGCTCATCATCCACACCCGCAGCGCGTCCGACGACACCCTGGCCATTCTGCGGGAAGAGGGCGGTCTGGCCTCGGCCGCGGGCGGTGTGCAGGCGCCGGCCCGTGGCGTGTTCCACTGCTTCACCGAAACCGCCGAGGTGGCCCGGGCCGCGCTGGACCTGGACTTCTACATCTCGTTCTCGGGCATCCTCACCTTCCGCAACGCGGCCGACCTGCGCGACGTTGCCCGGCTGGTGCCGCTGGAGCGTTGCCTGATCGAAACCGACAGCCCCTACCTGGCCCCCGTGCCTCACCGGGGCAAAACCAACAGCCCGGCCTATGTGCCGCACGTGGCGGCCCAGTTGGCCGAGCTCAAAGGGTTGCCGCTGGAGGCCGTGGCCCGCGCCACCAGCGACAATTTTGAACGCCTGTTCAACCGCGCGGTCTGACGCGCATGTCCCGCACCCACGTTCCCGCCCACGCCAGGCCGGCGCCCCATCCGTCACACCCCATCCAACCGCGTGCGGGTTCCCGCTGGCGCACCTGGCTGGTTGCTGGTCTGTTGTCGCTCGGTGCCGGCGCCTGGGCGCAGTCGGGTTCCTACGACGCGTTTTTCACCGCCATTGCGCGCGACAACCCGGGGCCCTTGCCAGCCTTGCAGGCGCGGGGTTTTGACTTCAACAGCCCCGACCCCACCCTGCAGCCGCCGCTGGTGCTGGCCCTGCGGCGCGAGTCGTGGCGGGTGGCGCATTTCCTGCTCGGTGTGCCGGAGCTCGACGTCGATGCCCGCAACCCGGCCGACGAAAATGCCCTGATGCTGGCCGCCATCAAAGGGCAGGTCGACCTGGTGGAGCGCCTGCTGCAGCGCCAGGCCCAGGTGAACAAACCGGGCTGGGCCCCGTTGCACTACGCCGCCAGCCACGTCGGCCCGGCGTCGCTGCCCATCACCCGCCTGCTGCTGGAGCGGCACGCTTACATCGACGCGGCCTCGCCCAACGGCACCACCCCCCTGATGATGGCGGCGCGTTACGGCCAGGCCGCGGCCGTGCGCCTGTTGCTGGAGGAGGGCGCCGATCCGCTGCTGCAAAACCAGCAGGGCCTGACGGCCGTGGACTTTGCGCGCCGCGCCGAGCGGCCCGACATCGTGGACGCCATCGCCCAGGCCATCCGCGACCGCCAGCCCAAAGGCCGCTGGTGAGCCGCGGCCGGCGCCTGGCCGGCCCGCTACGTGCAATTACGTAAAGACGCTGGGGGCATTTGCCTGTCCAATCCCATCGGTACAACCTTGGCTTTGGAGACGACATGGCACACAAAGACACCCGCGACATCCTCGGCGGGCTCGCAATGCTGGCCCTTGGGCTGTTCGCCGCCTGGTACGGCAGCAGCGAATACGAGATCGGCGACCTCAACCGCATGGGGCCGGGCTACTTCCCCATGGCCCTGGGTCTGCTGCTGGCCGCGCTGGGCCTGTTCATTGCGCTGCCGGCCTTCTTCCGACGCGGCGAACCCATCCACATCGAATGGAAAACCTCGGTGCTGGTCATTGCCAGCATCGTCGTGTTTGCCGTGCTGCTCAAAGGCTTGGGGCTGGTGCTGGCCGCCGCCCTGGCGGTGCTGGTGTCGTCCCTGGCAGACCGCGAAATTTCCTGGCGCAACCGCCTGCTGGTGGCGGTTGGTGTGTCGGCCATCACCTACCTGGTGTTTTCTGTGGGGTTGAGCATGGTGCTGCCGGTCTGGCCCTGGAGCCAGTGACGCGTCACCGCTGCCGAACACCTTTTCCTGACCCCTTACGGAACCCCACACCATGGACATCGCAAACGGACTTCTGACCGGCCTGGAAGCGGCGCTGCAGCCGATGACGCTGTTGTACTGCTTCATCGGCGTTTTCATCGGCACCCTCATCGGCGTGCTGCCGGGCATCGGCGCCATGGCGACGATTTCGCTGCTGCTGCCCATCACGTACCACATCCCGCCCACCTCGGCCATCGTCATGCTGGCCGGCGTGTACTACGGCGCGCAGTACGGCGGCTCCACCGCCTCCATCCTGCTCAACCTGCCGGGCACGCCGTCGTCGGCGGTGGCCTGCCTCGACGGTTACCCCATGGCCAAGCAGGGGCGGGCAGGGGTGGCGCTGTTTATGACCACCATCGCCTCGTTTGTCGGCTCCATGCTGGGCATTCTGGTGTTGGTGCTGTTTTCCCCCAGCATCGCGGAACTGGGCCTGAAGTTCGGCCCGGCTGAGTACTTTTCGATGATGCTGCTGGGGCTGGTGGCGGCGTCCAGCCTGGCCTCGGGCTCGCCGGCCAAGGGCATGGCCATGGTGGTGCTCGGCCTGCTGCTGGGCACTGTGGGTACCGACGTCAACTCCGGCGTGGCCCGCTTCGACTTCGGTGTGCCGGAGCTGATGGACGGCATCAACCTGGTGGCCCTGGCCATGGGGGTGTTCGGCATTTCCGAGGTCATCGGCGGCATCAACCAAAAGCGCGAAGGCGAGGTGAAGGAATCCATCTCCATGCGCTCCATGCTGCCCACGCGCAAGGAGTGGAAAGACTCGGCCCTGCCCATGCTGCGCGGCACCGGCATCGGCAGCTTTTTTGGCGCCTTGCCCGGCACCGGCGCGTCCATCGCTTCGTTCTTCTCGTATGCCGTTGAAAAGAAGATCGCCAAAGACCCGAGCCGCTTCGGCAAGGGCGCCATCGAAGGCGTGACCGCCCCCGAGGCCGCCAACAACGCCGCCTCGCAAACCGCCTTTGTGCCCACCTTGTCCTTGGGCATTCCCGGCGACGCGGTGATGGCGCTGATGCTGGGCGCACTCATCATCCACGGCATCCAGCCCGGGCCCTTGCTGATGACGCAGCAGCCCGACCTGTTCTGGGGCCTGATCGTGAGCTTCGGCATCGGCAACATCATGCTGATGATTCTGAACCTGCCGCTGGTGGGCATGTGGGTGGCCATTCTGCGCATCCCCTACAACGTGCTGTACCCGGCGATCCTGGTGTTCATTGCCCTGGGTGTGTACAGCGTGAACAACAACACCTTCGACATCCTGATGGTCGCGGGCATAGGCGCGGTCGGCTACCTGCTGGCGGTGCTGAAGTTTGAGGCCGCACCGCTGATGCTGGGCTTTGTGCTGGGTCCACTGATGGAGGAAAACCTGCGCCGCTCGCTGCTGCTGTCGCGCGGTGACATGATGACCTT
>NZ_JAAQQT010000703.1:0-22306 GCF_011742065.1 Aquabacterium sp. A08 | reverse complement strand
TTGAACCTGATGCTGGCACACAGCCTGACGGGTGTGGCTTACGGATCGGAAGACCGATATGAAGGACTGAGCGCAGCGCTGGTTTTGCTGCGACGCCAATTGCGGATGTGAGACGGGGCCTCCAGAGGCATCAGTCACAGACCAGGCCGCCGGCGTCCATCGCCGGCGGGCGCATCAGGTCCTGGTCGATGCCCATGACCTCGCTGGCACGCTCCACCGCCTGCCACAGCGCGGCGGGCATGCTCAGGATCGCCTCGGGCGAATCGGCTTGCGCGATCCAGGCCCCAATCTGCCGGTGCTGCTCGGGGGTCAGCAGCGCCAGGTGCAGCATTTCGTCTATCGTCTTCATGCGAGAGCTTTCGTTCAGCGTGCGGTGAGCCTGGCATACAACCCGCCCGCCAACACCGCGCCTGCGGCCATGGCGAACAACCCGGGCAGGCCCCGCGTGGCGTCAATGAACACCGGCATGGGTGCCACAGCGTCCACCGCCCGCACCGCCGCCACCATGCCCACACCCGCGGCCGAAGCGAGCAGGGCGGTCCGTCCCGCAGGCCACCAGCGGGCCAGGCCGCTGGCCACCGGAAACGCGATCAACCAGCCCGCGGCCAGGATGCCGCCGTAAACCGGGGCGAAGCCGACCAAGTCTTGCCCGATGACCCGCCACCAGGTGCCGGCGGGAATGCTCACCCCCGCATCCACCAGTGCTTGCAGGTTCCAGCGTGTCTGAACCACCGAGCCCCAGACTGTCGCCAGCGCCCAGACCAGCAGCAACACCCCCGCGCGCCGAGTCCATCGGGGCGTTGGGGCATCATGGCGGGCACTGGTGATCATCGAAGTGATTATGAGATACCTCCTTGCCTGGCTCCTGAGCCTGTGGGCCATGGCCACCTCGGCTCAGACAGTGCCCTACCGCATCGAGACCGTGGCCACCGGTCTGGAACACCCCTGGTCGCTGGCCTTCTTGCCGAATGGCAGTCTGCTGGTCACCGAGCGTCCGGGGCGGCTGCGCGTGATCGAGCGTGGGGCAGAGGGTCGCTTCCAATTGCGCCCCGAGCCCGTGGCCGGGGTGCCGCCGGTGTTGGCGCAAGGGCAGGCCGGTTTGTTCGACATCTTGTTGGCCCCAGACTTCGCCCACAACCGGCGGCTGTTGCTGTCGTTCGCCCACGGCACGCCGAAGGCCAACCACCTGCGCGTGGTCAGTGCGCGGTTCGACGGGCGCCAGTTGCTGGACCTGACGCCCATCTTCACTTCGCGCCCCGCCAAATCCGACACCCAGCACTTCGGTGGCCGTATGGCCTGGCTGCCTGACGGCACCCTGTTGTTCGGCATGGGCGATGGCAACCTGGAACGCACCGATGCGCAGCGCCACCACACCCACCTGGGCAAGTTCCTGCGCATCCAGCCCGATGGCCGCGTGCCCGCCGACAACCCCTTTGTGGGCCGTGACGGCGCCTTGCCCGAGATTTACAGCCTCGGCCACCGCAACCCGCAGGGCGTGGTGGTGGTCAACGGCGTGCCCTATGCACACGAACATGGCGCCCGTGGCGGAGACGAACTCAACCGGCTCGCGCCCGGCGCCAACTTCGGCTGGCCCATCACCACCGGCGGGGTGGACTACACCTACGCCCGCATCACCCCGTACCGCAGCCTGCCTGGCGTCACCCCGCCACTGACGGAATGGACCCCGTCCATCGCGCCCGCCGGACTCGCGTGGTACGACGGCGCGCTGTTCCCGGCCTGGCGCGACAGCTGGCTGGTGGCTGCCTTGGCTGAACGCAGCGTGCGCCGGGTGCCCATGAGCAACGGCACGCCGGGCCCGCAGGAGGTGTTGTTCAAGGAACTGGGCGAACGCCTGCGCGATGTGAGGGTGGGGCCGGATGGGGCGGTGTACTTGCTGACCGACAGCCCGAAAGGGCGGGTACTGCGGGTGGTGCCGTTGGGGTTGTGAGGGGGGAGCTGATTTGGGTCGGAGGATCGTAAAAGCCTGATTACAGACCATCGCAGTCGGGTCGTCCGATGGCAGCTCCCGACCCAAAGCCGAAGCAGCGGAGCCCAACTTCAGCCCCTCGAGGCAGACGTTCGAGCTGTCGACCAGGGCGCATTCCTGCGCTTTGACCTGCAAGAGGATCGCGCTCCGTACAAGACGGAAGAATGTAGAGGCTGCGTCTGAATCGTCGACCAAGCGAGCGAGAGCAATTCGATTCTCACCGACTCCCGGCACAACGAGGGGGTAAGCGGCGTCGAGCTGGCCTATTCGCCATCGCCGGACGTGCCGTTCACTGAGGTAATAACCAACACGGCGCGCGTGGGTACGACCGAGCTTGGCTGGCGCACCCAGGGCGGCAGACACCGGACGGAGGTGCTCGGTGCTGAAATCACGGCGACGACGCAGCCCTGGCGGAACGAACTGTGGATCTGCGCTCGTACCAGCGACGAACTGAACCATTCCTACCTGGAGAACTGGCTGTCCGAGCCATTGCGTGCGCTGCGGGGGCAACTGATCTACCCGCGTCTGGTCGCCCGGAAGTTCAGCGATGGCCGGGCGATCGTCTGGGTCCGGACAGCGCCAGCCCTCGCGCGCTCGCTGGGCGGGTGTGCGAGCCAATTGAAAGTGCGCTCGGCTGCCGAGTTCTGGGCCTTCTATGCCTCATACCTCACCTACGTAGCCAAGCATCGAGGCGCTGATGGAAATCCGGGCTTCGAGGCCAACGACCTCACGCGCCTGCACGACGAGGTAATACAGGCCCGGATGTCAGGCTCGCATTGGGTGATCGCACTGTGCGTGGCCAGCGCAATCGAGGGTCTGATCAAGCTGGACCCAGCTTTCGCTTCTGCGCCCGCTGACTTCTCGGACACCGATGTCGCCGCTTTGAAATCGTTCGCCTCGGGTGTTTCCCAAGAACTTCTCGCTACCCGGCTGAAAGGCTGGATCAAGACCCTGGATCACCCGTCGCCGGCGCGCTACCTGTCTCGGCTTGAGAAGGAAGGCCGTATCTCCCGCGCACAGCTGGAGGCGTGGCGGAAGGTTCGCAACGTGGTTGCACACGGCAACCTGTTCGAGCCTTGGGGCACTTCCGAGGAGCATGCGCAACTGGTGGCGCTGGTCAAGCTCTTCTACAGGCTGACGGCTCTTCGTATGGGCAGGTTTTCACGGGGGCTTTTAAGCTACCAGTCTATGACCTCAGCGGCAACCGCAGCCGTCAGCGAAGCATTCGGGCTCGACGTGTGGCGACGTTCAGGCGGACCGCTCAGGGCTTGCTCGGCAGGTCGGCGTAGTAGCCGGCCAGGGTTTCAATCTCGGTGCGCGTGAGCTTGTGTGCGAACACCCGCATGCCACGGTGGCTGTCGTTGGCCCGCACGCCCGACTGGTAATCGAGCAGGGTGCGCACGAAATAGAGGGGGTTTTGTCCCGCGAGGGCAGGGGCTTCGCGGTTGCCGCCCTGGCCGCTGGTGCCATGGCAGGACGCGCACGGCGTGATCAGCCGCTGGGGGTCGCCCTGCCGCACCAGTTGATGGGCGGCCAAGGAGGTGGTTTTCAGGGTGCCCACGCGCATGGACAGCGCATCGACAGGCCCCGACACCAGTGACCAGCCAGCGGTGCCTGGCCGCGGGGTGCTGTCTCCGGTGGGCAGGGGCAAGCTGGCGTAGTAGGCAGACAAGTCGGCGATGTGTTGCGGCGAGAGCATTACGGTGACGTCGTGCATCAGGGCCGCCCGCTGGTTTTCGCGCCGTAGGCCGCGCTGGTAGTCCAGCAGCATTTTGGCGGTGTATTGGGCGCGCTGGCCCGCCAGGTGGGGCCAGTTCAGGGTGTGGGCCACGCCTTGGGCGCCGTGGCACGAGGCGCAAAAGAAAGCGTCGTGGGCGGCTGCGCCGCGTTTCACGTCGCCCGCCGGCAAGGCGCCGAGGGCGCGCCGCAAGGCCGCGGGGTTCCAGCCTGAGGCGGCGGGTTGGGGTGGATCGCTGGACCATGCCGGTGCGGCCAGCCCGGCCAACGCTGCGCCCCAGCCCAGAGCGCGAAGGACGTGGGAGGTCAAGGTTCTCGGTTTCATGGGCGTCCTCAGGCGAAACAGTCTTGGGTGAAGGTGCGCATCCAGGCCTGCTGGTAGCGCGCTCCCAGCTTGATCTGTGTGGCGCTGGCATCCAGCGCCAGGTAGCGGGCGCGGGTGTTGACCCGCGCAATCTTGCCTTCGATGACCTTGAACACGTCGGCCACGAAGAAGCCGTAGTCTTTGCCGGCCAGGGCGTAGCAGGTGTTTTCCCACAGCGGCTCCGGCGCGGGCCGCCCCGCCAGCGTTTCGACGATGGCGCGGGCCACCACCTTGGCCTGGGTGTTGGCCGAAAAGCCGGATTTGGGCATGGCATCGGCGATGGAGGCGTCCCCGATCACGTGCACACCATCGACCTGTGTGGACGCAAAGGTGCGGCGGTCCACCGGGCACCAGCCGCTGGCGTCGGTCAGTCCCAGGTCAAACGCCACCGATGCGGCCTTCATGGGGGGGACGATGTTGATGACGTCGGCCCGGAAGTTGTCGGCTTCGGTCTCCAGCCGCAGGCCCTTGGCGTCCAGTTTCAGGGGGCGGCCGCCGTCTTTGCCCCGCACCCAGGTGATCATGCCGCCGTCGGGGTGACGCCGCAGTTCGACCTTCTGGCCCATTTTGGCGGCGTAATCCGGCGGCGGGTTGTAGCCGTACAGGCGGTTCCAGCCCAACAGCATGGTTTCGTCGGTGACGAAGCTGTCCTTGGGGTCCACCAGGATGATCTTGGCCGTGGGGTTGTGCTGCTGGAACCATTCAGCCATCAGCGCCACACGTTCGTAGGGTCCGGGCGGGCAGCGGTATGGGTTGGGCGGGGCCGCCAGCACAAACGTGCCACCGGGGCGCATGGCCTGCAGTTGTCGCGCCAGCAGGGCCGTTTGCGGACCGGCGATCCAGCCCGAAGGCACCTGGGTGTTGGCCACGGCTTCGCTGTAGCCGGCGTAAGCGCTGTATTGCAGCTGTATGCCGGGTGACACCACCAGCCGGTCGTACGGCACGCGTTGGCGGCCAGCGGTGAGTACCTCGCGCCGCACCGGGTCCAGTCCGGTGGCGGTGTCGAACACGAAGCGAATGCCGTAACGGTCGCGCAAGGTGTCGTAACGCACTTCCAGGTCAGACATGCCGATGTGTCGGTTGAGCACTTCGGACGACCCGTAGGGCCGGATGTAGACCGGGTTGCGCTCGATCACCGTGACCTGTAACGAGGGATCAAACAGCTTGAGGTATTTGGCTGTGGTGGCGCCCCCCACGCCGCCACCGACCACCACAATGCGGGCACCGCTGCCCCGCACGGGGCCGGTTTGGCCCTGAACCTGGGCCTGGGCCCACAGGCCCAGCGGGCTGGTCAGCAAGGTGGCGGCACCGGCGCCGGTGGCGGCCCGCTTCAGCCAGCCACGGCGGCTCAGCCGGTTCCGATCGTTGGTGTTCATGGGCGGACTCCTTCTTCCACGGCGGGAATGGCGGCAAAAAAATCGGCCATGGCGCGAATTTCGGGGTCGGTGAAGCCTTCGGCCACGTGCCCCATCAAGGTGGACGGCCGGCGCCCGTCGCGGAACTCGGTCATGCTGGCGATGAACTGCGGCGCGGGCATGCCCGCCAACGGGGCGAAGGCTTCGTCGCCGAGCCGGCCGAAGGTGCCGTGGCAGGCCGCGCAACTGTGGGCCATGGTGGCGCCCGAAACCGCGGGGCTGGCCGGTCGGGCGGGGCTGGCGGCTGGGGCGGGCGGTTGTGCCAAGGCGCGGGTCAAGCCGGTCACGGCGGCGGTGCCGGCGACGGCCAGGCACACGCCCCAGAGGGTCACGCGCACCCAGGTGCGCCGAAAGGGCATGGGTGGGTTCATGTCAGCGGGCCTCCACATAAAAACCGACGGCGAAATACAGCACGGTCCACGCCACCAGCAGGGCAATCGACCAGGTCCCCAGGCGCTGCACGGCCGGGCTCGGGCTGTAGGTGCCCCGGGTCTGTCCGGCTTGCCAGCTGACCGTGAGGAAATAGGCCAGCACGGTGCCGCCCAGCACGCCAAACGTGCCGAAGAACAACAGGGTGCTGTACCAGTCCATTTGAACGCGATAGCCCAGGGCGTCGTAGCCGTGGGACCCCGCCAGGGTCAGGTAGCGCAGCAATTCCCGGGCGGCGCCCACCACCAGCAGTGCCACCACGGCCAGCGCAAACACGGCGTAGCCCCAGAGGCCCTGGTCCAGACGGCGGCCCAGCCAAAGCGGCGTGGCCATGACCCCCAGCAAGGTCAGCAAGGACAGCAACGCGTAGGGGGAGGTGGCAAACCAGGCCATTTTTTCCGGCAGGGTCAGCATCCAGAGGAGGCCGAGCAGCGCGGCGACGGCACCGCCACGGACCAGCCATTGCTGTCCCAACTGGCGCAACCAGGCGAGGTAGGCCCCGTCGCTTTCGAGGGCGCCCTGCAGGTAGCGCCTGTAACCCAGCAGCCAGGCACCAACGATGGGGGCGGACAAGGCGATGAAGAAGGCAAACCGCGGCAGGTGCCACAGGCGCAGGCGCTGACCACTGGGGTCCACCACGCCCTGGGGGGCATACCAGCCCTGCCAGTGCTCCGGGAACAGCGCCTGGTAGGTGAGGCTGTGCACGATGAAGCCGACCGCCAGCAGCAAGGCCAGGGCCATCACCATCCACCAGCCGCCGCGCGTGGGCGCTTGTGTCAGGTCGTGGTTTTTCCAGTAGAACAGGTACATGGCCAGGTAGCCGGCGATCAGCACCACGATGAAACCGATCACCCACCACGCCGACAGGACGTTGGAGGTGTACCAGAACGGGTCGTACACCACCTGCACAAAGAGCAGCGGCGCCACGCCCAGCACGATGGCCACCGACACGGCGATTTTGGAGGTGGTCAGCATGGCCTGTGCCAGCCGCCGCCACTGGGCGTCGTGGCTGAAGGCGCCGCGCAGCGTCAGTGCGCCGGCACCCAGCATGACCTGGACCGCGGCCATGTGCAGGGCAAAGGTGAGTACGCCCAGCAGCAGAAACACCAGGGGGTGTGAAGGCAGGCCGGCGGGGTCGCGCAGGGCCAGCAGCATTTCGGGGGTCATGTTCATTCCTTGGCGTGTGGGGCAGCAGGCGCGGCTGCCGTTTGCACCCGCGCGGTGTCGGGCCGCCAGCCCTTGAGCGTGGCGATGTATGTGGCCAGTGCCTGTGCCTCGGCGTCGTTGAGGGGAATCAGCGGCATGTACAGCGTGTTGCCGGCGGAGACGGCGGCCTGCAGGTAGTGGGCCATTTCGGTGATGGCGCCCGGCTCGTTCGGGTCCAGGCCGAAGTAATTGCCCAAGGGGCGCATGCCGGTGGTGCTGAGCGAATGGCAGTTGGCGCAGGTGGCCAGGGCCAGGAAGCGACCGGCCTCCACCCGGTTGGCATCTGTCACGGCACGCAGGTTCGGCGGTGTGAACACGTGGGCTTTCAAGAAGCCGTGGGTTTCCAGTGTGGGGATTTCGGACCGCACCCCGATGCCTGGCACGTCGCGCCCGATGACCTGGTTGGAGTACACGTACTGCCCCGCCACCCAGGGCTTGCGTATGGATTCGCGGGCCACTTCCTCCGGCCACAGCCCGAAGACCAGGATCGCCACCGTCATGACCGCCGCGCCGCTGGCCACCAGCGCGCGAGGCTGCACCAGTGTTAGTACAAAGTAGGCCAGCGTGCCCAGCAGCACCGACAACAGCACCGCCGGAAAACGCTCGGGCAAGCGGTTTTCCAGGATAACTTCAGCGGTTTCGGGCAGTGTGCCCAGGTACCACTGGAACATGGCCGCGCCTGCCAGGGTGGAGGCGATGCCCAGCCAGGCCAGTTTGCGCGTCATGTCACGCCGCACGTCTGGGTCGTCGAGCCGGGCGGCGACGATGCCTCCGACCACGGCCGTCATGGTGAACATGAACGCCGTGCGCATGGCCAGTTGCGCAAACATGTTGGGCCCGTAAAACGCGTTCAGCACGCCGCCTTGGGCGGTCCAGGCCTCGGGTTGGCCTGGCCACATCATGAACGACAGGATGCCCACGATCACCAGCATGGTGGTGTACGAGGTCAGGCCAAAGATGATGGAAACCCGGGTGTGGGTTTTGACGTCGATTTTGCCCACCAGGTACACCAGCATGTAGACGCCGACGACCTCGATGACGAAGAAAACCCATTCGGTGGCCCACATCCACACGAAACTGTGGATGAGCGCGGAGATGCCGCGCGGACTGGCCACGGTGGTGGAGTACCAGATGCCTGGCCCGGTGATGGAGCCCAGCACGTAGCTGAACACCAGCAGGAACAGGCCGTAGCGGCGCACGAAGTCCAGCCACTGGGGCTTTTGGTGGCGGTGGGACAGGTTCACCAGAAAGGCGAAAAAGATGGCTGCACCGACCGACGTGTGTGAGAACAGCACGTGCACCGTGGCGATGATGCCAACGATCCATCCGCTGCCCACGCCAGGCTCGAACCAGGTGGGGTACAAACCGATCATGTCCATGGGGCGATCTCTGCTAGGCGGGGTAGATACCCCAGGTTGGTATGCGGGTGAACTTCTGTGGGAAGACGTGGCCGGATTGCCAAGGCGTTTTAGCCGATAAGCGCGTGTGTCGCAGCCGCTGTGCGTCTGTGTTCAAGACTCGCCGTTTCGTCGTTGTGGATCATAAAAGCATTTAAAAACAACGACTTGACAAATGTCAACGCGCCTGGCTCGGGGCTGAAAATACTTGGGTATGTATCTCGGCGTGGGTTGTGCCCTCGTGGTGCGAACGCGGGGGCCGGTGGTGCTCAGTCGTTGCAGCCCCAGCGGCGGCGAAACACCCCGCGCACCATCAGAAATCCCAGGGGCACCAGGGCGGCGCCCAACAACCGCAAGGTGTCGCCGCTGTTGAGGCGACCCGCCAGGGCCTGTTGCAGCACCATCAGGCTGTACACCACGAAAGCGGCCCCGTGCAGGGGGCCAACCACGCTCACAGCCTCGGGCCAGCCGGCCAGGCGTTTGAGCGGCACCGCCACCAGCAGCAACGCCAGGAGGGTCGCACCTTCGGCCCAGGAGGCCAGGCGCAAGCGTCGCATGGCGGTGTTCACAGCGCGTTCACCGGCACTTTGAGGTAAGTGATGCCGTTGTCCTCGGGAGGCGGCATTTGGCCCGCGCGCATGTTGACCTGCACCGAGGGCAAGATCAACTGGGGCATGGCGAGGGTGGCGTCGCGCGCCTCGCGCATGCCGACAAAGGCGCTTTCGTCCACCCCCGCGTGGACGTGTACGTTGGCCCGCCGTTGTTCGCCCACGGTGGTCACGCAGCGTGGCTCGCGCCCCGGGGGCGGGTAATCGTGGCACAGGTAAATCTCGGTGCTTTCCGGCAGGCTCAGCACCTTTTGGATCGAGCGGTACAGCGTCGCCGCGCTGCCCCCGGGGAAGTCGCAGCGTGCAGTGCCGTAGTCCGGCATGAACAGGGTGTCGCCCACGAACGCCGCCTGGCGCACCGGGTCCACGCTGTGGTCGGTCACCACATAGGTCATGCACGCCGGCGTGTGGCCCGGGGTGTGCAGGGCGCGCAGCGTGAGCGACCCCACGCGCAGGGTGTCGCCGTCGTGCAGCAACCGGTCGAACTGGCTGCCGTCCCGTGCGAACTCGGTCCCCGCGTTGAACAGCTTGCCAAACACGCTCTGCACCGTGGTGATGTGGGCCCCAATGGCCAGTTGGCCGCCGAGTCGCCGCTGCAGATAAGGCGCGGCCGAGAGGTGGTCGGCGTGCACATGGGTTTCCAGCAGCCACTGCACCTGCAGGCCCAATTCGCTGACGCGGTCGATGAGGCGGTTGGCGCTGCGCGTGTCGGTGCGGCCGCTGTGGGGGTCGAAGTCCAGCACGCTGTCGATGAGGGCGCATTGGGCGCTGGACTGGTCCCACAGAATGTGGCTGAAGGTGGACGTCGCCGGGTCGTACAGCGACTCGATCTGCATGCGAGAGGAGGGGGTCATGGCAGTTCCAGAGGCGTTGAGGGGGCAGGTCGGGGCGCAGGCGGCACGCCCTGTCGGGCGTGCCGCTGGGCGCGATCAGAGCGACTTGGTGGAGAAGTACCAGTCTTTCATGGCGTAGCCTTCGCCCTTGCGCGCGGCGATGGCGGCCGGGGTTTTGGGCGGGGGCACGATCACGTCGCAGCCGGGGGTCCAGCCCTCGGGGGTGGCGATCTTGTTGGCGTCGCTGGTCTGCATGGCGGTGAGCAGGCGCACGAACTCGTCGATGGAGCGGCCATTGCTCATGGGGTAGTACACCATGGCGCGCAGTTTGCCTTCGGGGTCGATGAAGAAGGTGGCGCGCACGGCTTGGGTGTCGGCGGCGCCGGGGTGGATCATGCCGTAGGCCTGGGCCACCTCCATCTTGATGTCATCGATGATGGGGAAGGGGATTTCCACGCCAAAGTTGTTCTGGATGCTTTGCATCCAGGCCAGGTGAGAGTAGATGCTGTCGATGGACAGGCCCAGCAGTTCGCAGTTCATGGACTTGAACTGGTCGGCGGCCTTGGCAAAGGCGATGAACTCGGTGGTGCAGACCGGGGTGAAGTCGGCGGGGTGCGAGAACAGGACGAGCCACTTGCCCTTGTAGTCGTCCAGGCTGCGCACGCCGTGGGTGGAGTTGACGGAGAAAGCCGGGGCGGGTTCGTTGATGCGGGGCAGGCCGGTGGGGGTGGTCATGAGGGGCTCCTTTGGAAAAAGTGGAAGGTGGGTCATCAACCGGAGGGGCATTGCCCTGCGTTGATGAATGAAGTTTGAGCTATCAATCTTGCTCCTCTCATGACAAAAATCAATGCAGCCGTTGGGATTGGCTATGGCCGTCATAGCCTGCCGGACACGCCTGGGTGCCCATTCCTGGGTCGTCACCTGTAGCGATCCGTCCACGGTGCGGTACAAGCCCCCTGTGGTTGATCGCGGCCAACCAGTCGTCGGCCTCATGCAGCGTCTTTTTGCCATCGGTCGGTGCTTGAACCAAGGGAGACTAATTTACACAATTATCAAATTTTATTACCCCTGGGGGTAAGATGGTTCAAGGCTTGAGCAGCAACCCGCGTTTGGAGTGCCTTGACGCAGGTCAAGCCTGAGTGGGTCAGCCTTTGTTAGCTTCATGAAAACGCCACTTTCCGGGCAACCTGTCCGCTCAGCAGTTGGGCATCGGCTCGTACCAGGCATAGGCGTTGAACACCAGGAGACCACCTTGGACCACACACCACGACCCCACCCAACACCTTTAGCCGATGCCTTGGACACCTCGCGCCGTGATTGGCTGCGCGCCATGGGTGGCCTGGGTGCCGTTGCCGCACTGGGCGTGGAGGAACAGTACCCCACGCCCGCGCTGCTGCCGGCCGACGCCGGCGGCCGCCAGCGGGTGCGCGCACTCGCCGCCATCGTCGGCTGCGACGTCCACCCGGTCAACAACCGCCGCATCCTGGAGTACCTGCGCAAGACGTTCGGCGCCGACGAGGCCGCCATCAACGCCTGGTGCGGCACCTGGATCGGCGCCGGGTTTGACGCCTACGAAGCCCTGCTGTCCGCCGACACGCAGCGCGGCCGGTTCAGCTTCGGCGACACGCCCACGCTGGCCGACTGCTACCTGGTGCCGCAGGTGGAAAGCGCCCGCCGCTTCCAGGTGGACCTGAACCGCTGGCCGCTGATCCAGCAGATGGAGGCCGCCTGCCTGGCCCTGCCCGCCTTTGCCGACGCGGCCCCCGGGAAACAGCCCGACGCCGCCTGAGCTGTCTGAGCTCTGCTGTGGCCCTTACTGGGTGAAGGTTGCCATTGAAGCGGCTTTGTGAATGAAAATTCACTGCTGTCCGGGGCTTGCATCCAACGGACTCATCTATCCAGAATTCACAGAGTGCTGTGGATGATTAATTCAAGCAAGGCGCCGAAACTGTAGTTTGCCTATCAAGCCTGCAATGCTTTACGGCGTCTGTAAAAGGTTGCACGACTGATACCCAGTGCTGCGGCTGCGGCGGCCACATCTCCACCGCATCGCTGCAGCGCTTCTTCGACTGGGTTGAGCGCTGAGGCAGAGGTGTGTTGTGTCGTGCTGGTGGTTGGTACGTCAAGGACCAAACCATCTAGCAAATGGTTGAAGACGTCCAAACCCAGCAGCGGAGTATCGTCGTGAACTGCAAAGGCCAGCCGCAAAACGTGTTGAAGCTGGCGGACGTTGCCGGGCCAGGGCCAGTCTGCCATTTGCTGGAGCGCGTCAGGTGCAATGCGACACGCATCCACTCCGAGCTTGGCACAGACACCAGCGACCACGCTCTCAAAGTCACTGCGCTCACGAAGCGCAGGCACCGTCAACCGCAAGCCTGAAATTCGGTAAAACAAATCGGCCCTGAACTGGCCAGTCCGTACCATCTCGTCCAAATTTCGGTTCGTGGCACAGACAAAGCGGACGTCCACCTGGCGGGCGTGAGCAGAGCCCACCGGCAGGACTTCCCCCGTGTCCAGTACCCGCAAGAGCGCCACTTGCAAAGCCAGAGGCATTTCGCCAATTTCGTCGAGCAACACCGTGCCGCCATGGGCCGCTGCGATCTTGCCCACTCGACCGCCTTTGGCCGCTCCGGTAAAAGCGCCTTCCGCATGGCCAAACAACTCAGAGGCGATCAGCTCCGCCGGCAGTGCACCGCAATTCAATGCCACGAAGGGTGCGTTGGCTCGATCACCGTGTGCATGCAATGTTCGGGCAGCGATCTCTTTGCCTGTACCAGTTTCGCCACTGATCAGAACAGGTACGTTGGCGCTGTGTGCCTTCAGGGCTACAGCAAAGTGGGCCCTGAAAGTCGGGTCGCTGGGTAAGCGGAAGTGGTGCGCCTCCACTTGATCCTCACGCGCTGAGGCAGTTCGTGCCCCGGTGCCTACGGTATTGAAAGAACGATTGGCTTGAACGCGCTGTACCGCCAGTTGCACTCCTCCACGCAGGTGTAGGGACGGTTGCTTGACATTGCTCTGCCGCACTTGCGCAGCCCAATGTTCAAAGCGGCCTTCAAACAGGTCTTCAAAAGTGCAAGACTTCGGCACCACGGGCATGTCGATCAGTCGTCGGGCTCCGCTGCTGGTCGCAACCAATACACCGTCTTGGTCGAACGCGATACTGGCCAGTGAGCCAGCCTCAAAGTCCACCCGTACATCGGTCGAGTGGCGGTCGAACAACCGGTTTTCAATCTTGGCTGCGCACTCCATGGTCAGCACCCGCACACTGTTGGAGAACCCCGGGGCATCGCAAGTTACGTCCAGACAGCCAAGCAAGACGCCGCGAGGATCAAAAATCGGCGCTGCGAAGCAGTGGAACAACTGGTTGTTGGCGAAGAAGTGTTCACCACCCTGGATGCTCACCGCTTGACGCTCTGCCAGGGCGATGCCCATGGCGCTGGTGCCAATCGATCGCTCCGACACATCCACGCCAGGGCGGAAGGCCCACCGCAGAGGTTTACTGCGTTTGTCCAGCGCTCCTGTCACGGCAAGCACGGCCCCGGCCGCGTTGGTCAGCATGGCCACATATCCGGCGCCGGCAATAGCCGCAGACAGACTGTTCAGTTCCGTTTGCGCTATGTCGAGCCAGTCATGCTCAGACTCCAGCAATGAAGCAAGCTTAGTCCGCTCCACCGGATCAAATTCGACGTGCTCATGGGGGCCACGCCCCAGTTGTCGACAACGTTCCCAAGATTGAATCACAAGCGGGTTGAGCAACTCTGAGGGCACCAACCCTTGGTCAAAGTAACGCTCACGTGCTGTCCAGATGCGCTCTGGCGCATAGCGCATCTGGATTGCATGCGCTGTCAATGGGACTGGGGACGAGCGGTTCATGAAGGATTTTTGGGGACAAGCATATTGAGACATGCCGTCTCACGGTGAGACTGGAAATCTCAGTGAAGAAGGATTTCAGGCTATCAGACAACAACAAAATGAAATTTAGTGCATGTTTTGGTGGCTGAAATCGGGGTTAACCCTTTGCCAGTAACCCGCAAATCGATACTGGGCGTCAATGGCACATGAATTGCACTTACGTCGGCAGTGAGACGGTTTGAGATCCGCCAACGCAAGGAGACAAACAATGAAGGAAAACGTTCAGGCAGCATGGTCTGGCATGGTTTACAGCACGGGCTGGGTACAGGCTGACGGTGGCTGTCAAGAGGTGAGAGAGCCCGCCACGGGTGATGTGATCGGATCCACCGGATTGGCCAATGCCGCCGATGTGGATCGCGCAGCACGCAGTGCCCATCAAGCGCGCACCGTTTGGGCCAACACACCATTCGATCAACGAGCGGCGGTTCTGCGGGAGGCAGCCTTGCTGCTCAAAGGCCGTGCCAATGAGGTCAACGAATGGAACATCCGCGAATGCGGCTCGATCGGACCAAAGGCCGAGTGGGAACTGCACGCCACCTACGAACAGTTGTTGATGGCCGCCGCCCTGCCCATGCAGCCCAACGGCCAGTTGTTCCCGTCGTCAATGCCGGGGCGTACCAACTTGTGGCGCCGTGTTCCGATAGGCACCGTGGGTGTCATCGCACCCTGGAACTTTCCATTGCTGCTGGCGATGCGTTCGGTGGCTCCAGCGCTGGCTCTGGGTAACGCCGTCATTCTCAAGCCCGACCTGCAAACCGCCATCACCGGTGGTCAAATGATCGCTCAACTGTTTGCGGACGCAGGCCTGCCCGAAGGCGTGCTGCATGTGTTGCCGGGTGGCCCCGACACCGGTGACGCTTTGGTGCGCCACCCTCTGGTGGAGATGATCTCTTTCACCGGCTCGACCGCCGTGGGCAAAAGCATTGGGGCCACTTGTGGCGGCTTGCTGAAGAAAGTGGCTCTGGAACTGGGGGGAAACAACGCCCTGATCGTGTTGGACGACGCAGACCTGGATGCCGCCAGTTCCAACGGTGCCTGGGGCGCTTTCCTGCACCAGGGCCAGATCTGCATGCAGGCTGGGCGGCATCTGGTGCACCGCAGTGTGGCCCAAGCCTACGCCGAAAAACTGACCCAGCGCGCCAAGGCCTTGTATGTGGGCAATCCCCACGCGGGCCCAGCGCACCTTGGGCCGCTCATCAACCAGCGCCAATGCGACCGGGTCAAGGACATTGTGGATCGAAGTGTTCGGCAAGGTGCCAACGTGCTCACAGGGGGGACGGCCGATGGTTTGTTCTTCCCGCCCACCGTGCTGGTTGGCGTGACTCCCGACATGCCTGCCTTCAGCGAAGAAATCTTCGGGCCCGTGGCACCGATCACGGTTTTTGACAACGACGAGGAGGCGGTGGCCTTGCTGAATGCGTCGCCCTACGGATTGGCCGCAGCCATCCACAGCAGCAACATTTCCCGGGCCATGGCGCTGGCGAACCAACTCCACACCGGCATGATTCACATCAACGACCAGACGGTGAACAATGAGTTTCAGGTGCCTTTCGGTGGCATGGGCGCTTCCGGCAACGGTGGCCGCTTCGGCGGGCCGGCCAACATCGACGAGTTCACCCAAAGCCAATGGGTGAGCGTGTTGGACAAACCCATCGTTTACCCCTTCTGATTTCAACGACAAGGAGACAAGATGGACAACGAGCAACACCCCCCACTGGATCGGGCATTGAACTTGATTGGCGGCCTGCAACGCCGGGACTTTCTGAAATTTGCGAGCGCTGCGGTGGCGCTGTCCGGTGCAGGTGGCGCTGGCTTGGTCCAAGCCGCCACGCTGAACTCGATCAACCCGACGGAGGCCAGTGTCTTCCATCGCGTGGCCCAGGTGACTTTGCCTGTGGAAGGCAGCATCCTCACCCCCTGGAAAGCAGACGTCTTGCTGCAAACCCTGGACGCAGCGCTGCTGGGCACGATGGAGCCTCACATTCTGGCCGGTCTGAAAGGCGGGGTGGCCTACTTCAACGACGGCCCGAAAGCTGCGTTCGGCAAGACCTTCGTGGAGCTCGATGCCGCCCAGGCCACCCGTTTCCTCGACGATTGGGGCAATGCTCCGGAGATCCCACACCGCGCCTTGGCTGCCGGGTTGAAGAAACTGGTGCAACTGTCGTACTGGGCCAACCCCGAAACCTGGCCTCCGCTGGGTTATGACGGGCCCATCACCAAGCGCAATGGCCTGGTGTCGTTGGGCAACGCACCTCTGCCCACCAAATAAGCGATCGCAACGGAGACAACATGAGCAAGCACATCATCAAAGTGGCCAAACAGGGCCTCAAGGTCACCCAGGCTTCGGACATCAAGGACGCACAACTGCACCTCAAAGCCGACGCTGTGATCGTGGGTTCGGGTGCGGGGGGCGCTATCGCCGCCTACGAACTGGCCAAAGCGGGTAAGAAGGTCATCGTGCTGGAAGCAGGGCCCTATGTCCCTTCGGAGAAGTTCCCGGAAATGCTGGCCGTGGCCATGGGGATGCTGTACCAGGACCATGGTGGCCAGAGCAACAGCCACGGGGACATCACCGTGTTGCAGGGCGCCTGTGTGGGCGGCTCCACCGTGGTCAATGCAGCGCTGTGTTTCAGAACGCCCGATTACTACCTGAAGCTGTGGGCCAAAGAGTTTGGGCTGACCAACCTCACGCCGGCACGCATGAAGCCTATTTTTGAGAAGGTCGAGCGCAACCTGCACATCCGCACCGTGCAGCCCAACGAAACCAGTGCCGGTGCGGAGTTGATTGCCCAGGGCATGAACAAGGTGGGCTACCCCTTGGGCAAGGCTCGGCGCAACATCAAGGACTGTGCGATCACTGGCTTCTGCTTCAGTGGCTGCACGAGCGATCGCAAACAGTCGATGTTGGTGACCTATCTTCCTTGGGCGGTGGCGCACGGCGCCACGATTTACGCCGATACCCGTGTGACCGAAGTGCTGGCCAGCAACGGCAAGGCGAGCGGGGTGAAAGCCGAAATGATTGAGCCTGGCACCGGCCGCAAGAAAGCCGACCTGCAGGTGGATGCCCCCTTGGTGGTGATGGCAGCAGGTCCGATTCAGACGCCGCTGTTGCTTCAGAAAAGTCAACTGGCCAACAGCAGTGGGCAGGTCGGCAAGAACTTTGCCTGCCATCCGTCCCTGTCGGTCACGGCCGAGTTTCCATTCGAGGTCAACGACTTCCATGGCGCGACCCACTCGCTCTACATGGACCAGAACACCCTGCCTGAGAAGGGCGGGTACATCCTGCTCAACGCAATACAGGAGCCGGTGGAGGCAGGTTTCTCGGCCGAGCCTGGTACCGGTAAGCCCTACGTGGCTTACATGTCGGGGTACAAAAACACCATCCGGCTCATCAGCCTGATTCACGACAAGAACGTAGGTGAAGTCCGCTGGAAAGATGGCCACAAGGACATCCACTACACCGTGGATGATGAGGATTTCGAGGCCATGAAAAAAGGCCTGATCGCCACCGCCAAGATCCTTTTCGCCTCGGGGGCACGTAAGCTCTATCTGCCCACATCGCACATTTCGAGCATCGACCGCGTGGAGGACGTGGAGCGAGTGATCGGTGCCCTCAAGAACGAGCCGGCTCGCTACAAGTACACCTCATTCCACCCGCAGGGCACCTGCCGCATGGGACGCGATCCGAAGAAGTCGGTTGTCAACCCCTACGGAGAAACGCATGACGTGAAGAACCTGTACGTGGTGGATGCCAGCCTGCTGCCCACCTCGATTGGTTACAACCCGTCCGAGACGGTGTACGCACTGGCCCACTACGTTTGTGAGCAGATGTTGACGCGTAAGGCCTAGTCATGACGTTGACACTCCCTTGTTGTTAAAAAATCTATCCTTTCAACGCCGACAAAAAGCCTGCAGTCCCTTCACCAAGCTAAAAAATAAGGGCCGGCATTCCCTCAGGAAATGCTGGCCCTTGCTTCAAGCACCGTATCGGACCCGCCCCACGGGGCGTGGCTATCTGCCTAGTCCACGCCCCGTCATGGTTCACCATAATGTTTTTTGACAGACATCTCAATGGAGGTAAAGCTGAAGTCCCCTTGAAAACCTGAACCAACTGGAAGTAGAGAATCCAACCCCACGGAGTCTCTACATGAAGAAATCCAGATTCAGCGAAGCGCAGATAGTTGGCATCCTCAAGGAGGTCGAGCTGGGCGCCAAGGTCGGTGAGACGTGCAGGAAGCACGGCATCAGCGAGCCGACGTACTACAAGTGGAAGAACCAGTTCTCGGGCATGACGGTCTCGCACCTGGCCCAGCTTCGCCAATTGCAGGACGAGAACGCCAAGCTCAAGCGCATGTACGCCGACCTGGCGCTGATGCACCACGCGCTCAAGGATGTCGTTGACCGAAAGCTCTGACCCCGGAGCGCCGCGAGATGGTCGTTCAAGCCTTGGTGACCGAGCACGGCATGAGTCAGCGCCGAGCTTGCCAGGCCAGCGGTATCGCCCGCTCGACGCTGCGTTACCGGTCCGTTGCGCGCGACGACTCCGGGGTTATCAGCTTCATCCAGGCCTACATGGCGCTGAACCCGCGCCATGGCTTTGGGTTGTTGTACGACAGCGCCCGCCACCAAGGCAAGCCCTGGGGCAAGACAGTGCTCTGGCGCGTGTATTGCGAGTTGCGGCTGAACTTGCCGAGGCGTGGCAAGAAACGGCTTCCAGCGCGCATCAAACAGCCGCTGGAGGCGGCAAGCCAGCCCAACCAGAACTGGAGTTGTGACTTCATGTCCGATGCCCTGTGGTCGGGCCGGCGATTCCGCACCTTCAACGTCATCGACAAGTTCAACCGGGAGGGGCTGCGTATCGAGGTCGATACCAGCCTTCCTGCAGCCCGCGTCATCCGGGCCTTGAACGAGCTGGTGGAGGTGCGCGGCGCTCCACTGTCGATACGCCTGTACAACGGCCCCGAGTTCATTGCCGATGCACTAGCCAAATGGGCTCAGTCCAAGGGCATCGCTCTCAACCACATCCAGCCAGGCAAACCCACCCAGAACGCCTATGTCGAACGATTCAACAAGACGTACCGCACCGAGGTGCTGGACTGCTACGTGTTCGATTCGCTCAAGGAAGTACGCGACATGACTGCCGACTGGCTACACCGCTACAACCACCATCGACCCCATGAAGCCCTCGGCCGAATCCCTCCGGTCGAGTACCGTGTGAAACAATTCCCCAACCTCTACTTCTGACTGGCTCAGGAATTCGAGGGGACTTCAGGGACTTCAACTCTGCAGTGCGCGCGGGTCAGGGGATGTTCAATCCGCGAGGCCCTCAGACTTGGGAATGAACTCACCACACCAATTGGTCGGGGCCGTGATGGGGAAGGCCCAAGCCGCCGGGTTGTACTTGGCACTTGAAACATCTGGCCATGCGGGCAATGGCTGTGGCGGAAACCTGTGGCACAGCCCGACACCATGCTCCGAAACGGCGTCTTTGGGATTCCAGAACTTACAGTTATCGCAGTGCATCTTGCTGGCCTAAAAACAGATTCACTCCCAAGGAATGCGCTTCTTTTGATCGCCCTGCATGGTGAGCTGCCTCAGAAGTTCAATGACTTGGTCCAGCTTTTTTTCCAGGTTATCCAACTTTCCTTCCATCGCAGACAACATCTCTTCAGTCTGATGCTGGGGGGGCGAAGAAGTGTCAACCGGCGCATTGTTTGTGGTGGCCATCTGAATACCCTGGTTGTAGAAAACTGAACGAGGCTTAACGGCCGTGATCACCACCCACGGTACCTCGGCGGGACTGCGACTGGTTGCCTCCCCCGACTTGACTTTCACGATCACTGCGGCTCTGCGGCGTGCGGTGTCCCTGATTCAGTTGCGTTGCGTCTTGCTCACCTTGTTTGTTGGTGTCGTTGGACACCTTGCCCGTGTGGGGTTCCTGCTTGTCTGCGGGGCTTTGGTTCTTGCTCATGAAAAACTCCTGGGCTGATGGGGCGGGACGACGGCGTCGTCCGAATACACCGTACATCAAATGTTGGGCACATGCAAACTCAGCAGCCCACCACAGGCGCAGAATGCAAGTTCACCGCCGGAGAACACACCATGCGCCAAGCGTTGTCCAATCACCGCACCAGCCTGGCCACGATCGCCTCGTGGGCCATGTTCAGCCGGGGCCTGGAGCCGGAGTTCCACAGCGACGTTCACAAACAATTGGCACGACTGAGCAGTCCAGCGATGGAGAAGGATTCCCGTATCCGGGATCTGAGCGGCCTGCCGTGGTGCTCTATCGACAATGACGACTCCCGGGACCTGGATCAACTGACCGCCATAGAAGCAGTGAAGCATCGGGAGATGCGGTTGTTCGTCGCCATTGCGGATGTCGATGCCTTGGTCAAAAAGGGCACGCCGGTCGATGCGCACGCGCGCCACAACACGACTTCGGTGTACACCTCGGCGCGGATCTTTCCGATGTTGCCCGAGCGCCTGTGCACCGACCTGACCTCGCTGAACCCCCAACAAGACCGGTTGGCCGTTGTCGTTGAGATGCTGTTCAGCGATGACGGCATCTTGACCAGTTCCTCCATCTACCGGGCCATGGTGCGCAACAAGGCACAGCTCGCGTACGACGCGGTGTCGGCTTGGATCGAGGGTGAAGGCGAGTTGCCTGAGCCTGCCCGCCGCGTTGAGGGCCTGAGCTCGCAACTGCGTTGGCAAGACGACCTGGCCCAGAAACTGAGGGTGTTGCGCCGCGCGCAGGGCTCGCTGGAGTTTGAAACCTTCCAGCCCAGGGCGCTGTTTCAAGGCGAGCGCATCACCGCGATACGGCAACAACCGCAAAACCGCGCCCGGCAGTTGATCGAAGAATTCATGATCGCCACCAACGGCTGTACCGCCCGGTTCCTGGCTGACAGAGGCATGGCCTCGTTGCGGCGGGTGGTTCGGTCTCCGGAACGGTGGCAGCGTATTGTTGAGGTTGCACACCAGTACGGCACGAGCCTGCCTCGGCAGCCGGATGGCAAGGCCCTGGAGGCTTTCCTGGCACAACAACACCGTGCCGACCCCTTGCGCTTTCCCGATCTGTCGCTGGTGATTGTCAAGCTCATGGGGTCGGGCGAATATGCGCTCGAACGGCCCGGCGCGCCAGCGATTGGCCACTTTGGCCTGGCGGTGCAGGACTACATGCATTCCACCGCACCCAACCGGCGTTTCCCGGACCTGATCACCCAAAGATTGTTGAAGGCGGCCTTGGCCGACGCACCCCCGGCGTACACAGACGAAGAACTGGGGGAGCTGGCGAGCCACTGCACCACCCAGGAAGACGCGGCGCAAAAGGTGGAGCGGCAGGTTCGGAAGTCCGAGGCCGCCTTGCTGCTGCACTCCCACATCGGGCAGGTCTTTGCCGGTGTGGTCACCGGGGCGGGCGACAAGGGGGTCTGGGTGCGCATCTTCGAGCCGCCTGCGGAGGGAAGAATCCGAGGCGTCACCACCGCCATCCATCTGGGTGAATTGGTACAGGTCAAGCTGGTTTCCACTTCGGTGGAACGCGGGTTCATTGACTTCGTCTTGGCACACAGATGACTTGCTTTCACCCGTGCGGCGGCCTTGGTTGCCAGCGCTGGAAGAAAGGCGTGTAATGACAGACCGCTTGTTGTCTCAAGGAGAACGCCATGAACCGTCATTCGCTGGGTGCTTGGGTCTTGTCGTGCGTGATGGGTTTCACACTCGCAGGCTGCGCCGTATCGCGTGACCAGTCCACCGTTGGAGAGTACGTTGACGACGCCACTGTCACCACCCGCGTCAAGGCCAGGTTTGCTGAAGACAAGGTGGTGAGCGCGCTGTCCATCAGCGTTGAGACGCTACGTGGTTCTGTCCAGCTGTCCGGCTTCGCCAAGAGCAACGAAGAAAAAGCCCGCGCCGAGGCGATTGCACGCGCAACCCCCGGTGCCAAAAGCGTCATCAACTACATCGCCGTTCGTCCCTAAGGTCTGTCAAACGCTAGGTTGATCTGCGCTACGCACGCTTACCCTTACCTTGAGTCCTGAAAGCCGACGTAGCAGGCGGATGCGCGCTGCCACAGGCCACCAGTCGTACAGAAAAATCTCCATCGGGCGCCACATGGCGACCCAACCGCCAATGACGACACTCTGCTGAAGAATCTGCATGGCGTGAAGACTGGCGCCAGAAATGTTGCCGAGCCATTGGCTCACGCCAATGGACGCAGACAGGAATGCGAGACCGATCATCAGACTGGTGCGCCCACGCTTGAAAAGGTCGCGCAGCTGTGCCTGTGTTGACTGCGTTGATGCCTCGAAATGCGCGCGTATCGCCTGTTCAACCATGTTCAGCTTCGCCAGGTTGGCGGGCGGCTGGTCCAGATGAACCAGCAATGCCAAGGCAGCGTGTTTGGGCAGTTCTTTG
>NZ_JAAQQT010000702.1:0-6469 GCF_011742065.1 Aquabacterium sp. A08 | reverse complement strand
TACACCGCCCCATCCGGCCCCACCCTCACATCGCGCAGGCGTTCGCCCAGTTCCTTGAACAACACCTCCTGCGGGCCCGGCGTGCCGTTGCTCATGGGCACCCGGCGCACGCTGCGTTCAGCCAAGGCAGCCACCAGCCAGCTGTCGCGCCAGGCCGGGAACAGCGCGCCGTCGTACCACGCGAGTCCGGCGGGCGCGATGGACGGGGTCCATTCCGTCAGTGGCGGGGTGACGCCAGGCAGGCTGCGGTACGGGGTGATGCGGGCGTAGGTGTAGTCCACCCCGCCGGTGGTGATGGGCCAGCCGAAGTTGGCGCCGGGCGCGAGCCGGTTGAGTTCGTCTCCGCCACGGGCGCCATGTTCGTGTGCATAGGGCACGCCGTTGACCACCACCACGCCCTGCGGGTTGCGGTGGCCGAGGCTGTAAATCTCGGGCAAGGCGCCGTCACGGCCCACAAAGGGGTTGTCGGCGGGCACGCGGCCATCGGGCTGGATGCGCAGGAACTTGCCCAGGTGGGTGTGGTGGCGCTGCGCATCGGTGCGTTCCAGGTTGCCATCGCCCATGCCGAACAACAGGGTGCCGTCAGGCAGCCAGGCCATACGGCCACCGAAGTGCTGGGTGTCGGATTTGGCGGGGCGCGAAGTGAAGATGGGCGTCAGGTCCAGCAACTGGCGCCCGTCGAACCGCGCACTGACCACGCGCAGGTGGTTGGCCTTCGGCGTGCCGTGGGCGAACGACAGCAACAGCCGCCGGTTGTGGGCGAAGTCTGGGGCCAACAAGATGTCGAACAAACCGGCCTGCCCTTGCGCCAACACCGGCGGCACCCCGGCCACGGGCTCGGGGCGCAATTGGAAGCGACCCTCTGCCCCACGCTCGATCACGCGCAGCCGCCCCGGACGCTCGGTGACCAGCAGACTGCCATTCGGCAAGAAGGCCAGCGACCAGGGGTGTTCCAGACCGGTGGCCACGGTCTCGATGCGGTAGGGCACTGTCTGAGCCGAGGTGGCCATGGCCCACAGGCTCAGGAGCCAGGCAAGGAGGTATCTCATAATCACTTCGATGATCACCAGTGCCCGCCATGATGCCCCAACGCCCCGATGGACTCGGCGCGCGGGGGTGTTGCTGCTGGTCTGGGCGCTGGCGACAGTCTGGGGCTCGGTGGTTCAGACACGCTGGAACCTGCAAGCACTGGTGGATGCGGGGGTGAGCATTCCCGCCGGCACCTGGTGGCGGGTCATCGGGCAAGACTTGGTCGGCTTCGCCCCGGTTTACGGCGGCATCCTGGCCGCGGGCTGGTTGATCGCGTTTCCGGTGGCCAGCGGCCTGGCCCGCTGGTGGCCTGCGGGACGGACCGCCCTGCTCGCTTCGGCCGCGGGTGTGGGCATGGTGGCGGCGGTGCGGGCGGTGGACGCTGTGGCACCCATGCCGGTGTTCATTGACGCCACGCGGGGCCTGCCCGGGTTGTTCGCCATGGCCGCAGGCGCGGTGTTGGCGGGCGGGTTGTATGCCAGGCTCACCGCACGCTGAACGAAAGCTCTCGCATGAAGACGATAGACGAAATGCTGCACCTGGCGCTGCTGACCCCCGAGCAGCACCGGCAGATTGGGGCCTGGATCGCGCAAGCCGATTCGCCCGAGGCGATCCTGAGCATGCCCGCCGCGCTGTGGCAGGCGGTGGAGCGTGCCAGCGAGGTCATGGGCATCGACCAGGACCTGATGCGCCCGCCGGCGATGGACGCCGGCGGCCTGGTCTGTGACTGATGCCTCTGGAGGCCCCGTCTCACATCCGCAATTGGCGTCGCAGCAAAACCAGCGCTGCGCTCAGTCCTTCATATCGGTCTTCCGATCCGTAAGCCACACCCGTCAGGCTGTGTGCCAGCATCAGGTTCAAGGGCAAGCCAAAGTCCTCCACGGCATGGCCCTCGGGATCGATGCCGTCGGGTGCGGTCTGGGTCATGCGCTGCCGGAGGCTGTGTGAGTTGGGCAGGTAGGCGATGACAGGTTTGCCTAAAGCGAGCGCATAGGCCACCTCCCAGACCGTCCCGCTGTCCGGTTCGGGCCCACGCCAATCACGCAGGTTGGCCACCACCGCATCGGCCCGCTCCAGCATGGCCTTGTTGGCCTCGAAGATGGCCCTGGACTGGGGCTGGATGTCTGGGTCCAGCGGTGCATTCAGTGGATACAGCCCTTCAAACCCCTGTTCGGCACACAGTGCGCACATCACCTTGCCGCGTTCTTCTGCATCTTGGTAGAAAACATCCGGCCCGGCGAGGTACACGGTTGGGCTTCGTGGGTCTGAAGCGCCCTTCAGCGGCGAGAGGGTTGGCCGACTGTCCATCGTCTCACCGCACAGGCTGAAACATCATGAGGCCCATGCCGAGCATGGGTGACAGCCACGCCCGCGATGTCCCACGCGGTGGGGCGGACCTGATCGACCGCCCACAACCAACCGAGGGCCACACACACGTAGACGCCGCCATAGGCCGCATAGGCACGACCGGTAGCGGTTTCGTGGAACGTGAGCAACCAGGCAAACAGGGCCAGGCTCAAAGCGCCCGGAATGAGCAACCAAGCCGATTTGCCTTGTTTGAGCCACAGGTAAGGCAAGCAGCAGCCCACGATTTCAGCCAGGGCTGTCACCCCAAAAAGCAGTAAGGTTCTCATGGTTCGGTTGTGGGAATGGCTTGCATAGCCACGGACGCAAGGGCTGCTGCGGCGTCCGAAGTGCCCACCAGAACGGTAGGCTGCCTGCAGCGTCTGCCCGCCAACCCTAACATGACGAGCGAGGTTTGCCGATGCGCGTGATGTGCAGAAAACCGGGCCGAGGAAGGCCGCGGCATCCTTGGGCATCGGTGCATGCCTAGGTGCCGAAGGCCCTGCAAGACTTTGAGATGCATCACTATCATGGTCTCATGCTGAAACTGCTTCTTTCTTTTGCCCTCGCCTCTCCACTGCTGTGGCCGACGACCACCAACGCAGAAACCGTGGGTTGCGTGACCACCGCCTGGAAGCTCATCGGTGCCAACCACCGGGTGTGCGTGGAGGCGTTTTCTGACCCGAAGGTGCCTGGGGTGACCTGCCACGTGAGCCAGGCCCGCACTGGGGGCATTGGCGGATCTCTTGGACTGGCCGAGGACCCGAGCCAGTTTTCGCTGGCGTGTCGGCAAACTGGCCCGATCAGGCTGCCGGCCAAGCTGCCAGACAACGAGGTGGTGTTCAGCGAAGACACCAGCGTGCTGTTCAAGGAAACCCGGATCGTGCGGATGTGGGACGCGAAGAACAAGACCCTGATCTACCTGGGCATCAGCCGTCGGCTGATTGAGGGGGCGCCGGCCAACAGCATTTCGACCGTGCCGGTGATGGCTTGGCGGTGAAGACAGAAACCAGAAACGGCTCGCTGGGCTTCAACATTGGGCGACCGCTTCATGTCGGAAGCTGACAACACCGCCCGCCAACTCAATCACAGGGACCAACTTCGATGATTTTCACGGGACGCAAGCAGCGCGGTGTGGACGCATCGACCTGAGATGGGTCTCTGCCCTCGCTGTTGGTCGTAAATGTTTTATCATCGAAAACAAGAAAAATAACCGTTTTAGGTGACCCGTATGAAAAATGGAGTCGAATACGCTGGTTATAAGTGGCTGTCGCAGAAGCATGGCGTGGAGCCGGTACAGCCCTTTCGGGTCCGCAGCATCATAGGCACGGCGCGCTCCACCGCGGCATCTAACGGCTTCACGGTCGAGACATACCCTGCACATTACCAGCCGGATGCGACGCTGAGCGCGCACCTTACGTTTGCGCTCAAATATGAGGGTGTCGAGCTGGACTTTCTCCACCGCTTGTTCGAGGTCACCGGACCGGAGCCCATCGCCAAGTGGGCGCAGGAAGAGCGCACGGGTGCGTACGCGCGCCGCTGCGGCTTTCTCTACGAATGGCTCACCGACTCCACCCTGGATGGTGTGGTCGACGCCGGCGGGAACTACGTTGACTTGCTCAACCCGTCCCAGTACCTCACCGCCAACGTGCCGGACAAGGTGCGCCGGTGGCGCATCAACAACAACTTGCCAGGCACCAGGGCCTTTTGCCCGATGATCGACCTTGGGAAGCAGGGCTCGGCTGATCCGGCGCCACTGCGCGCTGAGATCGACAGAATGGTTACTCAGTTTGGGCTTGAGACGATTGAGCGTGCCGTCAACTGGCTGACTATTAAGGAGAGCAAGGCCAGCTTTGCCATCGAGTCCGAAGGCAAGGAGGAGGACCGTATCCGCCGCTTGGCGCGCGCCATGAACACGCACTGCGGCAAGATTGACTCGGCCCTCACGGAAGAAGGGATGCTGGAGATTCAACAGGCCATCATGGGCGAAAAGATGGTCGGAACCAGACTGGGCATTCGCCGGTCGCCGGTTTTTGTCGGGCACACCAACTCCATCTTCGAGCCCGTGATCGACTACCTGGCACCGCACCATGAGAGGGTGCCCGAGATGATGGAGGGGCTGCGTGCGTTCGAACAGCGCACCCGTGGACAAAGCCCGCTGCTGCGAGCGGCGGCCCTGTCCTTTGGGTTCGTCTACATCCACCCGCTGGGAGACGGCAATGGCCGGCTCTCGCGTTTCCTGATCAACGACATCCTGCGGCGCGATGGCTTCCTGCCAGCACCGGTGATCCTGCCGGTCTCGGCAGTCATCAGCGAGAACGCCATGCGGCGCGCCGCCTACGACACCGCCTTGGAGCACCTGTCGCGGCCGCTGATGGCCACGCTGAATTCTGTGTGCAATTTCGGCGCGACCGTGCAACACGAAGATGGTGTCGCGTCCAACCTGCACGTGGCCGACTGGAACCGGGGCCTGGCCACTTGGCGCTATGCGGACCTGACTTTCCAGTCTGAGTACCTGGTCGACGTCATCCGTCACTCGATTCTGCATGGACTCAAGGACGAGGCCGTGTACCTTCAGCGCTACGAGACCGCGCGCAACAGCCTCAAGGAAATCATCGAGGGCCGCGACGAGGACTACGCAACGATCATCCGAGCCCTGGTGACCAACCAGAAGGTCACCGGCAAGCTGAGCAAGACCTACCCCGGGGTCTTCCGCGACGAAGTGTTGGCCAAGCGCGTCGAGCGCGCCGTCTTCAAGGCCTTTGAATTGCTTCCGGACGACGACGATGAAGTGGTGCCGCGCCTGGATGTGGTGGCCCGATGATTTCATGTGGGAGCTCAAGGAGCCCCTTGGACCGGAAGATGCACGCCGTCCAGTCGGACCCTCGTGGCAGCCCGTCAGCAGACGGACCACCAGGATCTGCTGGCGACCGTTCATGCGACTTGCGGACTGAGTCGTGTGGATGTGGGACGCGAAGAACAGGACCCTGATTTGCGTGGGCATCAGCCACCGACAAACGAGATGCCATCGAAACCGGCAACGGCCCAAGGCGTCAACTTCGGGATCGGGGTCGTGCTCATACAGCCCTGTCCAGCCACGCCGTCACCCGCTCGTTCAACGCACCCTCGTCGTCGAAGCTGTCATGCCGACCGGGCACCACGAGCAAGGTCGCGTGCGCGGCCGATGCCTGGAGCTGTTCCGCGCAGGCCACGGGGACCACATCGTCCTGCTCGCCGTGCACCAGCAGCACCGGCACCTGGATCTGTCCGATGGTGTGGACCGGCGCGATGGCATCAAAGCGGTAGCCGATGACGCGCTCGATGTAGCGGTTGACGAGCCAGCCGAGGGGATAGAAAGGGATGCGGTAGGCCGCCAGCCAGCGCCGCATGACCTGCTCGGGGTGGGCAAAGGCCGAGACGCTGACCACGGCGCTAACCTCTGGTCGGCGTGACGCGCACAGTAGGGCCGCCGCACCGCCCAACGAGTGGCCCAGCAGCACCACCTTGGCGGGCATGGCTTGGGACGATCCCTGGGGAGTTTGTGTCGCGAGCCAGTCCAGGCAGGCGTCCAGGTCTTGGGCAAAGCGCGGCAGCGAGCTGTAGGTGTCGGCCTCGCTGCGCCCGTGGCCTCGGGCGTCGGGCAGGAGCACCGACCAGCCATGGCGGTACAGCACTTCGGCCGCCGGCCTCAACTGGCTGCCGTGGCCGCCCCAGCCGTGCATCAGTACCACCACACCCCGGCAAGGCGCCCCTTGCCCTACCGGTCGCCATTGGGCGGCGAGTCGTTTGCCGTTCGCGGTGGGAATCTGGACCCATTGGAAACCGGTGTCGGAGGCTGACGGCTCGGGGTGTACGAGTCGCTGCGGCGTGAGCTCCCAGCGCAGCCAGCACAGGCCCAGCCAGCCGACGGCGAGCAGTGAAGTCAGCGCCGCCAGGGGCGCGAGCCAGCCGGATGGGCTCATGCCGGGTGCGTGTCCTGTGTGCCGTCCGTGGCCCCCAATGCTTTGTCCAGTGCTTTGTCGAGCGCCTTCTCCACCGCATCGATGCGGGTCTGGCAGTTCTTGTACGCGGCCACCGACTCTTCGACGATCTGCAG
>NZ_JAAQQT010000701.1:36516-51619 GCF_011742065.1 Aquabacterium sp. A08 | reverse complement strand
GGCTCTGTTGCACAAATCCACCCCAATCAGCTGCTAGGCTCGCAGCATGAGTGAGAGCAAGCGCCCCAGGGGCAAGTACAAGACGACGAACTGGGCCAGCTACAACGCCTCACTCAAGGCACGCGGGTCACTGACGGTCTGGTTGGACAAAGGCATGCAGTGGTACGCCCCAGCCACCGGCAAGCGGGGTCGCCAACCCATCTTCTCCGATGCCGCCATCCAGTTCTGCCTGAGCATCAAGAGCCTCTTCAGCTTGCCCCTGCGCCAGAGCCTGGGAATGGTTGAAAGCCTGCTGCGACTGGCCGGTCTGGACTGGAAGGTGCCGGACTTCAGCACCGTGTGCCGACGTCAGAAGCACCTGAGCGTCAAGCTGCCCTACCGACCGAGCACCACCGCGTTGGACCTGTTGGTCGACAGCACCGGCATCAAGTTCCTGGGTGAAGGTGAATGGAAGCGCAAGAAGCATGGGGCGGACTATCGGCGCCAGTGGCGCAAGGTGCACCTGGCCATTGATGCCCACACACTGGATATCCGGGCCATCGAAGTCACCGACAACGGCACGGGTGACGCACCCATGCTGCCTGAACTGCTCAGCCAGATACCCGCAGATGAGCCGATTGCCAGCGTGGGCGGTGACGGAGCCTACGACACCAAGGCGTGTCATGCGGCGATAGCCAGACGCAACGCCCAGGCCATCATTCCCCCACGCAAGAACGCCCGGGCGTGGAAGAACAACCAGACGGGGGCCGCTTCACGCAACGAAGCCTTGCGAGCGTGCCAACGGCTGGGACGACGAATCTGGAAGAAGTGGATTGGTTACCACCGGCGCAGCCTGGTGGAGACGAAGATGAACTGCTTCAAGCGGCTGGGCGAGCGGGTGATGGCCAGGACGTTTGAGCGTCAGGTGACGGAGTTGCACATCCGTGTGGCCCTGCTCAACCGGTTCAGCCAACTCGGACGCCCGGTGACGGTGGCCGTGGCCTAAGTCCGTCTGGGGTTGGGGTTACTGCGTTCGCCCGGGCCTTTGTGCAACAACGCCTTCCCGAATCCATCTCTTCCCGCAACTTGAGTTGTAGTAGATGAGGCCTTGTAAGAAAATTGTGTACCTTGAGCATGCGAAATATGTGCAAAGCAGATCAAAAGAAATGCAATGTATATTTTTTGGATATGGTGCATTTAGTCACCCGCTAAAAAGAATCCAGCCCGCCAGGAGCAGACCAATCAGCAACCACAACCCCATGATTCACCCCCTGAATTGAAAAAGGGCCGACCAGGTGCGGGCGGCCCTTGATTGCTGCACCTGGTGCGCTTACTTGCTGAGCGCCGACTTGATCCAGCCGATGAGCTTGATGCCCACGGCCAGACCGAGGATGGCCACACCGATCGCGCCCACGGGGGTCAGGGCGCCTTGGATTTCGGAAACAACTGCTGCGACGTCCATTTGGGACTCCTTTCAAATAGTGCGAAATTGCACCTGGTAGCCGTTGGCCACGGCTATCAGCTGCAACCTCAGTCGTCGCCCGCCTGGTCGCTGCGCTGTTCGATCAGCTTGCGGATCATTCGGAGGACGAAGGCCACGGCCATCAGCATCAGGAGCGCGCCGCCGATCTGCTGGGCCTCTTCGATGGTCAGAGCGAAGGGGCTGGTACCGGTGGCCACCTCGAAATGGCCGGGGGCACAAGGCGGCGGGCCTGCCGGCTGCAGCAGGTAGGCTTCGGCATAGACCGGGGTGGCCCCTGCCGTGCCGATCTGCTCGCCTGGGGCGATGTAGCGGGCGCAGAAGGTCATCGCTTGAACATGAACAGGACGAAGGTCTGCACCAGGTACAGGACGGAGCCGTGGTAGGCGCGGACGCCACGCCGCCTGCAGTCGCGCTTGTGGTCGCGGTGCATGACGTTGAACATGTCGAGGCGTCGAAGGAGTCCGCGCATGGCTTACTCGAACGCGATGGTGAGGCGCAGCACCAGGGTGGTGTCGGCGTCGGTGTGGCGTCGAATCTCGATGCACTCGTTGCCATCAGCGAGCAGGCCCCGTCGGCTGTCTGCAAGCTCATCGGCAACGGCACCGAGCAGGCCGGCAATCAAGCCGGACGGCTCATGCTCGTCGGCCAGTTCGATCATCACGAACCCGCCTTGGCCTGGGCTGCAGGCTTGAGACTCACCAGCTGGGTGCGCTGGGTGCGGCCGTTGGTGACGATCTCCATTTCCACATCGGCGACGATGGGGAACGGCAGGTGTTTGACCGTGCCGTAGTTGTCCGAGGTGCCCCAGTTGTATTCAACGGTGGCCGAGCCTTTGCCCGTGCCCTTGGAGTCGTCCAGATCGGTTTGGACATAGACCTTGGTGCTGTCGTAGGCGTTGCCGTTTTCCAAGGTGCCTTTGCTGGACTTGATGCCAGTGATGGTGACGCGGGAGGCGAATTTCATGACGCTGTTTCCAATGCCGGCTGACTGAAGGGCGCACAGAGGGCCGGTTCCTCGGTGCTGAGAAGGAAGCGTTTGCAGGCCTGGTCGAGGCCGTGTTTGATGCTGGTGGCGTTCAGGCCGCGCAGTGCCTTGGGCATGGGGCGGTCTGCGTGCTCGATGCACAGCCGGGTGAGCCAGTCAAAGCCGCTGTTGAGGCTCAGGTGCACGATGGACGGGGCCACGACGCGTTCAAGCCAGCGGACGGCGCGTTGGGCGCTGGCTTCGGCCACCACATGGCCAGTGGGCACGGTGGACGGGAAAACGACCTCCAGCAGCTGCGCGGTGTACTCGTAGGCACCGGCGAAGTAGTTGGCCGGGCGGATGATGGATTCCAGCGGAATGACGCGCTGGTGGCTGCGGTACTCGACCTCGGCCCGCCACCATTTGCTTTCCATGTCGCCGAACTGGTGGCCCTTCTCGTAGGCGCGGAACATCTTCCCGCTTTCGCGCTTGCCCACGTAGTAGGTGCGGCTGTGGCCGTTGTCCCAGCAGCCCGCGTTTTCCTGGCTGGGGCGGCGGTTACGGTAGTCGAACTCGCCGTTCAAGTAGCCAGCGCGGACGGCTTCGACGCCGCCTTTCTCGCCCTGGAAGTAGTCTCGGGCGAGGTCAATTCGAGTGATCTTTGCGTCCAGGCTTTGCGCGAAGTCGTAGACCGCCCGTTCCCAGCCTTTGGCAGCGTAAGTACAGCCCTCGCCCTTGATCGTGAAGCAGAAGGTGCCGCGCTGGTGCTCCCCTCCCCCGCTGACGCTGGCGACTTCGTGGCCATTGGCGTTCCAGACGGTACAGGTGTGGTCGTAGTAGTCGCGTCCCTTTTGGCGGACTTCCCCGAAAGAAAAGCCCGTAAGCTGGGCCAGTCGCTGGGCAAGCAGTCGCACAAATGCGGCATCGTTGTCGGGGAGGTGCGCATCTTCCAGGTCCTTCAGGTTCTCGCGCTTGATCGTGAAGCGCAGGTAATCCACGATCACGCCGCTGTCGGCATTGGCTGCGCGTTCAATGGTCTTGACCAGGACGCGTTTGCCGTCGAAGAGCAGCTGTTCGGCGGGAGACAGGCGGGTGGTCATGCGCGACGCTCCTCGCCGGGGGCAATGCACAGGACCGAGAAACCGCAGGAGGAGTCAAACCGCACCCAATCGCCTTGGGGTTTGTGGTTCGTTTTCGGTGCGAAACCAAAACGGCCCATGAAGCCCACGGGGAAGATGCATCGTGCGAGGCCATGCGCTGCTCGCAAACTTTCGTTTATCCCCGTGTTACTCAGGGGGGGAACAGACGCCCCAGCAGCGCCCCGGCGCGACGCTACGCTTGGCGCCGGGGCGCTGCTGGTGCTTGCTTGATGCTGAGAGGTCATGGGGTGTACAGTTCGGATTTGCGGCAACGCCAAGAGGTGAACGCATTTGCGTAAACCGTGTTGCGTAATGTATCCAGGATTTACCCTTTTGTGTAAAGGAGTGGGCGAAATGAAAGTCGCGGAACTCGTTGAACGAGCAGCTGAGAAAAAAGGAAGTGCGTTGGAACTGGCGCGTGAGATGCGAAAGGCACCGGCCAGATTGAGCGAGTGGAAGTCTGGAAAGCGCAGGCCCGATGCAGCCGAAATTGCCTACCTTGCAAAGGTGGCAGGACTGCCTGTGCTGATCACTTTGGCCTTTGTTGAAAAGGACTTACACCCGGAATCGGCAGAACTTTGGGACGCTGCGCTGGGGGAAGCTAAGGCCCCCTCCTACTGGTCCAGGCTGGGGGCTGACTGTGCATTATGTTAAATCAAACGCGCAAGTATCTTCGCTGTTGGTCGATGAACGTGGGAAACTGATAAGCCAGAAACCTCGGCCGTTAAAGGCCGGTGCCAATTTCGTCTGCCAACCCGGGACTACCCTCAACCGGGCGCCATCGGCCGAATGACTGGACCTACAATCGCCCACACAACAACTCCGTGAGGAACGTTCCCATGAAGAAATTGCTTTCCTTGGTGGTGTTGGGCGCCGTCAGCACACTGACGTGGGCCCAAGCCGAGCTCAAAGTGGCCATCGACCCCACTTACGAGCCCTTCACCTACAAAACGGCCGACGGCAAGCCGACCGGCTTCGACGTGGACATTGCCGAGGCCCTGTGCGCCCAGATCAAGCGCAAGTGCGTGTACGTCGAACAGGTCTGGGACAGCATGATCCCCGGCTTGCAGGCGCGCAAGTACGACGTGATCGTCAGTTCCATGTCCATCACCGAAGAGCGCAAGCGCGTGGTGGACTTCACCGACAAGTACTACGCCACCCCCAGCGGGATCGTGGTTAAGACCGGCACGCCCTACACCGGCCCGGCTTCGCTCAAGGGCAAGAAGATCGGCGTGCTCAAAGGCAGCACCCAGGAGAAATACGCCATGGGTGAACTGCGCCCGGCCGGCGTGACCGTGGTGCCCTACGAGGCCCAGGACCAGGTCTACCTCGACATCCGCGCCGGCCGCCTGGACGGCACCGTGGCCGACAAGGTGGAAGTCAACGGTGGCTTCCTGCGCAAGGACGAAGGCAAGGGTTACGGCTTCGTCGGCCCCGACCTGAACGACAAAAAGTACTACGGCGACGGCATCGGCATTGCGTTGCGCAAGGGCCAGAACGAGCTCAAGGGCCAGTTGAACGGGGCCATCAAGGCCATCCGCGCCAACGGCACCTACGACAAGATCGCCAAGAAGTACTTCGACTTCGACGTGTACGGTAAGTGATTGAGCGGCTACTACCTCTCCATCCTTGAGGGCGCGGCGCTCACCGTCGGGGTGTCGCTCGCGTCGCTCGTCGTGGCCGTGGCCCTGGGTCTGCTCGGGGCGGCGGCCAAGCTGTCCGGCCGGCCGCTGCTGGTCGGCGGCGCCACGGTTTACACCACGCTGGTGCGGGGTGTGCCCGAGCTCGTCCTGATGCTGCTCGTGTTCTACGGCGGCACCATCGGCCTGATCCACCTGCTGGAAAGCTTGGGGCTGGACGGCAACGTGGACATCAACCCCTTCACCGCCGGTGCGTTGACCATCGGCTTCATTTACGGTGCCTACATGGCCGAGACTTTTCGCGGCGCGATCCTGTCCATTCCCAAAGGGCAGATGGAGGCCGCGCGCGCCTTTGGCATGGGCCCGGTGCGCACCTTCTGTCGCATCACCCTGCCGCAAATGGTGCGTTACGCCTTGCCCGGCTTCACCAACAACTGGCTGGTGCTGATCAAGACCACCGCGCTGGTCAGCCTCATCGGCCTGCACGAAATGACCTACCGCGCCAAGCAGGCCAGCGCCGCCACGCGCGAGCCCTTTGTCTACCTGCTGTTCGCGGCCGCGCTGTTCCTGGCTTACACCAGCGTGTCGCTGTGGTTGCTGCGCAAGGTGAACGCCCGCTACAGCCTGGGCACCAAGCGGGTGCAGCTGTGAACTGGGAGATTTTTGCCGATCCTGCCACGCTCGCGCTCTACGGCGAGGGCCTGGTCACCACGCTGACGCTGTTGCTGTCGTCCCTGTTGCTGGGGGCGGTGCTGGCCCTGGGGCTGGCCCTGGCCCTGACCGGACAGGTGGCGGTGCTGCGCTGGCTGGCCGGCGCTTACACCTACTGCATCCGCGGCACACCGCTGTTGATCCAGGTGTATCTGATTTATTACGGGCTGGCCCAGCTGGAATGGGTGCAGGCGCGCTGGGACGACCTCTGGCCCTGGACGCTGTTCAAGGACGCGTTTTTCTGCGCCCTGCTGGCCTTTGCAATGAACAACGCGGGCTACACCGCCGAAATGCTGGCCGGCGCCATCCGAGAAACCGCCCCCGGCGAGGTGGAAGCCGCCCAAGCCATGGGCATGGGCCGCTGGCAGCGGCTGCGCCGCATCGTGCTGCCCAGCGCCCTGCGCCGCACCCTGCCCGCCTACAGCAATGAGGTGGTGATGATGCTGCACAGCACCAGCCTGGCCAGCACGGTGCCGGCGATGCTCGACCTCACCGCCGCCGCCAGCCGCATTTACTCCGACTTCTACCTCCCGTTCGAGGCTTACCTGTTCGCCGCGGCCATCTACCTGTGCATCACCTTCACGCTGGTGGGCACTTTCAAGCTGCTGGAAAAGCGCTACCTGGCCTACCTGGCGCCGCGCCGCCACTGATCCGCCCATGACCCCACCCGACTACAAACTGCAGGTCGACGACCTGCACAAGCGCTACGGCCCGCACGAGGTGCTCAAAGGCGTGTCCCTGCGCGCACGCGCCGGCGATGTGATCAGCATCATCGGCAGTTCCGGCTCGGGCAAAAGCACCTTCCTGCGCTGCATCAACCTGCTGGAAAAGCCGCACCAGGGCCGCATCGTGGTGGCGGGCGAGGAACTGCAACTGCGCCCCGGGCGCCAGAATGGCGAGCTGGAGCCGGTGCAACCGCAACAGCTGCAGCGCCTGCGCACCAAGCTGGCGATGGTGTTCCAGAACTTCAACCTCTGGGCCCACATGACGGTGCTGGAAAACATCATCGAGGCGCCGGTGCACGTGTTGAAAGTGCCCAAGGAGCAGGCCGTGGCCACCGCCCGCCAGTACCTGGAGCGGGTGGGCCTCAAAGGCGTGGAGGACCGCTACCCGGCCCACATGAGCGGCGGCCAGCAGCAGCGGGTGGCCATCGCCCGCGCCCTGGCGGTGGAGCCCGAGGTGATGCTGTTCGACGAACCCACCAGCGCGCTGGACCCGGAACTGGTGACCGAGGTGCTGCGTGTGATGCAGCAGCTGGCCGAGGAACACCGGACCATGGTGGTGGTCACCCACGAAATGGGGTTTGCCCGCGAGGTGTCGAACCACCTGATCTTTCTGCATCAAGGCCGCATCGAAGAGGAAGGGCCGCCGCGCCAGGTGCTGGCACAGCCCAAGAGCGAACGCCTGGCGCAGTTCCTCTCGGGCAGCCTCAAGTAAGCCCCGGGCCCGGCGGGGCGTTGCCCGGGCCGCAGCGGATCACAAAAAACGGTCGAGCAGCTTGCGGCTGTGCTTGTCCAGCCGCTGCGGTTGACGGATCAGGAACGGCACCCCGTGGCTGTCCAGCACCAGCAGCACGTCGCGGCTGAGCCGTCGGATGTCCTCTTCGCCCTTGAGCACAAAGCGGGTGGCGCCACGGTCGGTTTCCACCGTCCAGGTGGTGGGCGTGGCAAACGCGCTCACCGACACCAGGCGCTGGATCACCGGGGCAAATTCGCGCAGGCCCAGCTCCTCCAACAGCAAGGCCCGGTCGGCCTCGGCCAGGTCGTCCAGGCGTTCCACCCAGGCCGCTTCGTGCCCGTCAGCGCCCACCAGTGCGATCTGGCCCTGCGGGGCCTGGATGGGAAAGGCCCGCACCGGCACCACCGGTTCGTGAACCTGGCCGTCGTCGGTCGTCAGCACCAGCCGACCCAGGGCGTTGCGTTGCAGCTGCATTTCAGTCTCCGATCCGGTCGCGGTCGGCCTCGGCTTGGCGCTGCTGCGCCTGGTACAGGCGCCAGTAGGCACCCTCGCGGGCCATCAGTTCCTCGTGGCTGCCCTCCTCCACCTTGCGGCCCTTGTCCATCACCACCAGCCGGTCGGCCTTGCGCAGGGTGGACAGCCGGTGGGCGATGGCAATGGTGGTGCGGCCGCGCACCAGGTTGTCCAAAGCCTTCTGGATTTCCTTCTCGGTCTCGGTGTCCACGCTGGAGGTGGCCTCGTCGAGGATCAGGATACGCGGGTCGATCAGCAGCGCCCGGGCGATGGAGATGCGCTGGCGTTCGCCACCCGAGAGGCCCTGGCCGCGCTCGCCCACCAGCGAGTCGTAGCCCTGCGGCAGCCTCAGGATGAACTCGTGCGCGTGGGCCGCGCGGGCCGCGGCCACGATCTCTTCGCGGCTGGCCTCGGGCCGGCCGTAGGCGATGTTTTCGGCGATGGTGCCGAAGAACAGGAACGGCTCCTGCAACACCAGGCCGATGTGGCGGCGGTAGTCCGCCACCCGGACCGAACGCAGGTCCACCCCGTCCACCAGGATGGCGCCGTCGGCCACGTCGTAAAAACGGCAAATCAGGTTGACCAACGTGCTTTTGCCCGAACCGCTGTGGCCCACCAGCCCCACCATTTCGCCGGGGCGCACGGTCAGGTTCAGGCCCTGGATGACGGCCCGGTTGCCGTAGCGGAAGCCCACCTCGCGCAACTCCAGCCGGCCCTCCACCCGCGGCAGCGGCTGCGGCTGGAGGGGCTCGGGCACGCTGGAGACGTGGTCGAGGATGTCGAAAATGCGCTTGGCGCCCGAGGCGGCCTTTTGCGTGACCGACACGATGCGGCTCATCGAATCCAGCCGCATGTAGAAGCGCCCGATGTAGGCCAGGAAAGCGGTCAGCACACCGACGGTGATGTCGCCCTCGGCCACCAGCCAGATGCCAAAACCCCAGACCACCAGCAGACCGATTTCGGTCATCAGCGACACCGTGGGCGAAAACAGCGACCACAGCCGGTTCAGGCGGTCGTTGACCTCCAGGTTGTGGCGGTTGGCGTCGCGGAAGCGCTGCGCCTCGCGGGTCTCCTGGGCAAAGGCCTTGACCACGCGGATGCCGGGGATGGTGTCGGCCAGCACGCTGGTGACCTCGGACCAGACCCGGTCGATTTTTTCGAAGCCGGTGCGCAGCCGGTCGCGCACCACGTGGATCAGCCAGGCGATGAAGGGCAGCGGCACCAGCGTGGCCAGCGCCAGCGCGGGGTTGATCGAGAACAGGATGGTCGCCGTCATCAGGATCATGATGACGTCGGTGGCGAAGTCCAGCAGGTGCAGCGACAGGAAAACGTTGATGCGGTCGGTTTCGGAGCCGATGCGGGCCATCAGGTCGCCGGTGCGGCGCCCGCCGAAGTATTCCAGCGACAGGTTGAGCAGGTGCTCGTAGGTGGTGGTGCGCAGGTCGGCCCCGATGCGTTCGGACACCAGCGCCAGGATGTAGGTCTTGGCCCAGCCCAGGCCCCAGGCCAGCAGCGCGGAGCCGAACAGCCCGCCCAGCAGCAGCGCCACCAGGCCGGTGTCGATCTCCTGGCCGCTCTGGTAGGGAATGAGCACCTCGTCCATCAGCGGAATGGTGAGGTAGGGCGGCACCAGCGTGGCGGCGGTGGACGCCAGCGTGAGCAGAAAGCCCGCCAGCAGCTGCCAGCGGTAGGGGTGGGCAAAGCGCCACAGGCGCAGCAGCGTCCAGGTGGACGGCGGGGTGTGCACCACCTGGGCACAGACGCCGCATTCGTTGGCTTCCGGGTCCAGCGGGGACTGGCAGCGCGGGCACAGTTCCAGCCGGGCCAGTGGCAAGGGCTGGCCCTCGGCGTGCTCCTGGCGCAGGGCCATGAACTGTTCCACCAGCCGGGTGGCTGGCAGGTGGCGGCCCAGGGTGTAGCGCCACACCGCCAGGCGCTCGCCGGCGCGCACCAGTTCCAGGGTGCCCACCCCGTTGTGGTCGCTGTGCAACAGCTGCAGCGCGGGGTCCAGCGGCCAGTGCTGCACCGCCGCACCGTCCGCCTCGGCCGACAGCCACCAGAGCCCCGCCCCACTCAGCACCAGCAGGCTGGGGCAGAAGCGCAGACCGGCGTCCAGATCCAATTCCAGCCAGACCGGGCCCGACGCCCCGGCGGCTGGCCAGTCATGCACGGCTTCGGCCCGTGCCCGCCACGCCGAAGGAAAGCCGGCGGGCAGGCCCGCGGACACAAGGGGTAACGGCATGTTGCAAATATTTTTGGTGACGGGGACACGCAAGACTGGGAACTGGCGCCACAATCTCGATCCGATGGATGCTTGCGACACGGCTGTGACAGCCGCCAGACCGCCCGGTCTGGCCGTCCCCGGGTGAGGTGTCCAGTCGATTCGACACAGGATTGTAAGGCTGCCCCCGCTCGCAGAACCGACATCGCCATCGCCTCACACCGCCCCCTGCCGCTCTGCGCAGCGGGCCACCGCAGGCTTGGGCAACCCCCTCCCCCATGAACCACAAAACCATCAAGCTGCTCAGGCTGAGTTACCTGCGCGGCCCCAACCTCTGGACCTACCGCCCGGCCATGGAGGCGCTGATCGACATCGGCGACCTGGAGGACTGCCCCTCCAACACCCTGCCCGGCTTTTACGAGCGCTTGACCGCATGGCTGCCCGGCCTGGTGGAGCACCACTGCGGCGTGGGCGAACGCGGCGGCTTCCTGCTGCGCTTGCGCGAGGGCACCTGGCCCGGGCACATCATGGAGCACGTGGCGCTGGAGTTGCAGAACCTGGCCGGCATGCAGACCGGTTTTGGCAAGGCCCGCTCCACCGAGGTTCGGGGCGTGTACAAGGTGGTGATCCGCACCCGGCAGGAAGAGGTGGGCTGCCAGGCCTTGCTGGACGCGCGCGACCTGGTGATGGCCGCCATCGAAGACACCCCGTTTGACGTGGCCGCCGCGGTGCGCGGGCTCAAGGCCCTGATCGACCGCCATGCCTTGGGCCCCAGCACCGCCAGCATCGTGGACGCCGCCAGCCAGCGGCAGATCCCGGCGATCCGGCTGACCACCGGCAACTTGGTGCAGCTGGGCTACGGCAGCAAGCAACGCCGCATCTGGACGGCAGAGACCGACAAGACCAGTGCGATTGCCGAAAGCATCTCGCGCGACAAGGACCTGACCAAACGCCTGCTGGCCGCCTGCGGCGTGCCCATTCCCCAGGGCCAGGTGGTGACCAGCCCGGCCGAGGCCTGGGAAGTGGCCCAGGACATCGGGCTGCCAGTGGTGGTCAAGCCCAGCGATGCCAACCACGGCCGGGGCGTGTCACTGGACCTCAGCACCCAGGCCGCGGTGGAAGCCGCCTACGCACTCGCCGACGCCGAAGGCTCGGACGTGATCGTCGAACGCTTCATTCCCGGCCAGGAGCACCGCCTGCTGGTGGTGGGCAACCGGGTGGTGGCCGCGGCCCGGGGCGAGCAGGCCTGCATCACCGGCGACGGCCGCTCCACGGTCATGGCCCTGATCGAGGCCCAGATCAACACCGACCCGCGCCGCGGCGAGGAAGAGGAATACCCGCTCGACACCATCCGCCTGCCTGAAAACTCGCTGGTGATGCTGGAGTTGAGCCGCCAGGGGCTGACCCCCGACAGCGTGCCCGCCGCGGGCCAGGTCGTGCTGGTCCAGCGCACCGGGGTGATGACGCACGACATCACCGACGAGGTCCATCCCGAGGTGGCCGAGATGGCGGCCCTGGCCGCCCGGGTGGTGGGACTGGACATCGCCGGCATCGACCTGGTGGCCACCGACATCGCCCAGCCGCTGGAGGCCCAGGGCGGCGCGATCGTGGAGGTCAACGCCGGCCCGGGCCTGCTCATGCACCTCAAGCCGGCGGTGGGCCAGCCCCGCCCGGTGGGCGAGGCCATCGTGGAGCACCTGTTCGGCCCGCGCGACAACGGGCGCATCCCGGTGGTGGGCATCACCGGCACCCAGGGCACCACACCGGTGGCGTTGCTGCTGGGCGCGGTGATGCACCGGGCCGGTCTGGCCACGGGGGTGGCGTGCAGCGACGGCCTGTACGTGCAGATGCAGCGCATCGACTGCAGCCAGCCCTCGGACTGGGAAGCCGGCCAGCGCACCCTGATGAACCGCTGCGTGGACGCGGCCGTGCTGGAGAACTCGCCCCGCAGCATCCTGGACGATGGCCTGTCCTACGACCGCTGCCAGGTGGGCGTGGTGACCGATGTGCCGCTGCCCAGCGGCCTGCAGGACCACCACATTCTGGACCGCGACCAAATGCGCACCGTGCTGCGCACCCAGGTGGACGTGGTGCTGCCGCAAGGCTGCGCAGTGCTCAACGCCGACGACGCGGTCTGCGCCGGCCTGGCCGAGCTGTGTGACGGGGACGTGATCTTTTACAGCCAGGCCGACCGGCACGACCTGCAGGCGGCGCATTGCGACGCCGGCCGCCGTTTTCTGCTGGTGCAACAGGCCCAGGTGGTGCTGTGGCGCAACCACACCGCCACCCCCCTGCTGGACCTGACCCATCCCGCCGTGGCCGACCTGCTGCAACACCACCTGCCCCTGTCCGCGCTGCTGGCCGCGGTCGGGGCCGCGCTGGCCCTGGACCTGCCCCCGCCCCTGGTGCGCGCCGGCGTGGAAACCGCCGCGCCGTTTTTCGCCCACGCCTGACCTGAGCAAAGGAACCGTCCCGTGGACGTCTCTCGCATCCGTGCCCTGCGGGGCCCCAACCTGTGGTCGCGCGCGACCGCCATCGAAGCCGTCGTCCGCTGCACCCCGGCGGAGTGCGACCTGGACGCCTTGAGCGGCTTCAAGGCGCGGCTGCGCCAGCGCTTTCCCGAGATCGGCACCCTGCCCCAGCCCACGGCCCAGGGCCTGGTGTCGGTGGCCCACGCCCTGGAGCTGTGCACGCTGGCCCTGCAGGCCCAGGCTGGCTGTGCGGTCAGCTTCAGCCGCACCGCCCCCGCGCCCGAGCCGGGCGTGTTCCAGGTCGTGGTGCAGTACACCGAAGAAGACGTGGGCCGCCTGGCCATGGAACTGGCCATGGCGCTGATCGTGGCCGCCGCCGACGACGCCCCGTTCGACACCCCGGCAGCCATCGCCCGCCTGAAAGAGCTGGACGAAGACGTGCGCCTGGGCCCGTCCACGGGCGCTATCGTGGACGCCGCGGTGGCCCGGGGCATTCCCTTCCGCCGTCTGACCGGCGGCAGCCTGGTGCAATTCGGCTGGGGCAGCCGTCAGCGCCGCATCCAGGCCGCCGAGTGCGACACCACCAGCGCCATTGCCGAAGGCATCGCCCAGGACAAGGAACTGACGAAAAAGCTGCTGCACGCCGCCGGGGTGCCGGTGCCGCTGGGCCGGCCGGTGCGCGACGCCGCCGATGCCTGGGCCGCGGCCCAGGCGCTGGGTGGGCCGGTGGTGGTCAAGCCCCGCGACGGCAACCAGGGCAAGGGGGTGACGGTCAACATCCGCACCCGCGAGCAGGTGGAAGCGGCCTACCACAACGCCGTCCAGTGCCGCGACGACGTGATGGTGGAGCGCTACCTGCCCGGTATCGACTACCGCCTGTTGGTGGTGGGCAAACAGCTGGTGGCCGCCGCGCGGCGCGATCCGCCACTGGTGATTGGCGATGGCGAGCACACCGTGCGCGCACTGGTGGAGGCGGTCAACGCCGACCCCCGCCGGGGCGACGGCCACGCCACCCCGCTGACCAAGATCCGGCTGGACGACATCGCGCTCGACCGACTGCGCGAACAGGGGCTGACGCCCGAGTCCGTGCCCGGTCGGGGCGTGCGGGTGGTGCTGCGCAACAACGCCAACCTGTCCACCGGCGGCACCGCCACCGACGTGACCGATGAAGTCCACCCCCAGGTGGCCGCCCGGGCCGTGGCCGCGGCCCAGATGGTGGGCCTGGACATTTGTGGGGTGGACGTGGTGTGCGAAAACGTCATCGAGCCGCTGGAGCAGCAGCACGGCGGTGTGGTCGAGGTCAATGCCGCCCCGGGGTTGCGCATGCACGTCAGCCCGTCTTTTGGCAAAGGCCGGCCGGTGGGTGAAGCCGTCATCCAGCACATGTTCCCGCCCGGCGAAGATGGGCGCATCCCCATCGTCGCGGTCACCGGCACCAACGGCAAGACCACCACCGTGCGCCTGACCAGCCACCTGCTGCGCGGCCACGGCCTGCGCGTGGGCATGACCAACACCGACGGCGTCTACGTCAATGGCCGCCAGACCGACAGCGGCGACTGCAGCGGCCCGCGCAGCGCCCGCAACGTGCTGGCCCACCCCGATGTGGACGCCGCCGTGTTCGAGACCGCGCGCGGCGGCCTGCTGCGCGAAGGCCTGGCCTACGACCGCTGCCGCGTGGCGGTGGTCACCAACATCGGCAGTGGCGACCACCTGGGCCTGAACTACATCACCACCGTGGAAGACCTGAGCGTGCTCAAGCGCGTCATCGTCCTCAACGTGGAACCGCAGGGCATGGCAGTGCTCAACGCCGCCGACCCGCAGGTGGTGCGCATGGCCGAGCATTGCCCGGGCCGCGTCACCTTCTTCGGGCCGGACGAAAACCACCCGGTCATCGCCACCCACCGGGCGCTGGGCCAGCGCGTGCTGTTCGTGGCCGATGGGCACATCGTCGCCGCCGAAGGCGCGGTGCAGGTGCGCATCCCGCTGGCGCAGGTGCCCATCACCCGCGGCGGCAGCATCGGTTTCCAGGTGGACAACGCCATGGCCGCCATTGGCGCCGCGTGGGCCCTCGATGTGCCGTGGAACACCGTGCTACAAGGCCTGTTCACCTTCGTCAGCGACGCACACGCGGTGCCGGGCCGTTTCAACCTGTTCGATTACCGCGGGGCCACCGTGATCGCCGACTACGGCCACAACCCCGATGCCATCCAGGCGCTGAGCGACGCGGTGCGCCAGATGCCGGCGCGGCAACGGCTGGCGGTCATCAGCGGGGCCGGCGACCGGCGCGACGAGGACATCCGCGAGCAGACCCGGATCCTGGGCCGCGTCTTCGACGAGGTGCTGTTGTACCAGGACGCCTGCCAGCGCGGCCGCGCCGACGGCGAGGTGCTGGCCTTGCTGCGCGAGGGCCTGGTCGGAGCCTCTCAGACCCAGCGGGTGAGCGAAGTGCGCGGTGAGTTCCATGCCATCGACACGGCACTGGCGCGCCTGCAGCCGGGCGACCTGTGCCTCATCCTGATCGACCA
>NZ_JAAQQT010000701.1:0-36466 GCF_011742065.1 Aquabacterium sp. A08 | reverse complement strand
GTGGCCGAAGGGCAACCCGGTCAGCACCGGCACCTGCAACTGGCTGCGCAGCCAGTCCACCACGCTGGTCAGTTTGTAGCCTTTGTCGTGGGGCGTCAGCTCGAAGCGGTTGAAGGCGCCCAGCAACACCGCGCGCTGCCGCCCCAGCACCCCCGCGTGCAGCAACTGCGTCAGCATGCGTTCGATGCGGTAGGGGTGCTCGCCCACGTCTTCCAGGAACAGCACGCCACCGTCCACCGGCGGACAATACGGCGTGCCCAGCAGGGAACACAAGATGCTGAGGTTGCCGCCCCAGAGCGTGGCGCCCTCCACACCCCAGCCGTCGGGCGACGACAGGGCCGGGTGGGCCTTGAAGTCGCCGCCCGGCAGACGCCAACCGGCGCCCTCCCCGACCCCGCTCACCAGGTCGTCGAAGCAGGCCTGCATGATCTCGTCGGGCTCGTCTTCGCCGGCCCAGTCTTCCAGCAGGGCTGGGCCGGCCCAGGTGGGGGTCTGGCGCTGGGCCAGCACCGCCAGCTGCAGCGCGGTGAAGTCGCTCAGACCCACCCAGGCGCTGCCTTGGGCGACCGAGCGCTGGATCGCGTCGTACGGCAGGTGCGGCAGCAGGCGGGTCAGGCCATAGCCGCCGCGCGTGGTCATGACGACCTGGGCGCCGCTGTCGGCGGCGCGCTGGATCGCGGCCAGGCGGGTGGCGTCGTCGCCGGCAAAGCGCTGGTGGCCGAGCCAGGCGGCCGGGTCCACCTCCACCTCGTGCCCCTGGGCCCGCAAACGGCGCAAAGCACGCTGGTAGCCGGTTTTGTTGCGGACCGCGCCGCTGGGAGAATACAGGTAGATGTGGGCCATGGCGGGATTATGCCCAGCCACCGGCCTCACCCGGCGGCCACGGCCAGGCGCGCGGGCCGGCGCGGTGCCCCGCATCGGGGTAAGGCCGGTCGCGCCAGTCGGCGGGCAGGCCAGGCGGGGGGGTGGGTTCCAGCCACATCACGCCCAGGACGGCTTCTGGCGCCAGGGCTTGCAGGTGTGCGGCCAGTGCGGCCTGGTCCGGCGTGGCCACCACCCGCCAGGCGGGAATGCCCAATGCCGCCATGGCACCCAGCACGGCCTGCGCGTGCGCCTGCAGGGTGTGCCAGCGCGGCTTTTTGGGCTTGTCACTGGCGCCAAAACCCAGCAGGTCGGGGACCAAGACCCGGTCACCGTGGGCGGCCTGCTGGGCGGCCCAATCGGCCCACTGCACCCCCCAGGCGGTGGGGCTGTGCAGGGCCAGCCAGACGTCGCCGTCCCCCGTACCGGGCCAGTCCAGCGCGTGCATCTGCAAGCCTTGCAGGTGCGGCCAGCTCCAGGTCTGGTGCTGGGCCTGCAGCCCGGCCAAGGCGTCCCAGACCGGGGCCAACGCCGCCGCGGGCGTGCGCAGCGCATCGGGGCGCAGGGGCTGTGCCAGGGCCTTGGCCGTTTGGCGGCGTCCGGCAAAAAAGGTCTGCAGCAGTTCGCTGGAGGCGTCGGCCATCAGGCCGCCCTCCACCACCGTCTGGTGGTTGAGCTGGGGCAGCGCAAACAGGTCCAGCACCGAGCCGGCGGCCCCGGTTTTGGGCTCGCGCGCCGCGTAGACCACCCGTGCCACGCGGGCGTGCAGCAGCGCCTGGGCGCACATGGCACAGGGCTCCAGCGTCACGTACAGCACGCAGCCGTCCAGGCGGTAGTTGCCCAGGCGCTGCGCCGCCTCGCGCAGGGCCAGCATTTCCGCGTGGGCGGTCGGGTCGCAGTGGCCGATGGGGCGGTTGTGTGCCTCGGCCAGCACCTCGTCCCCGGCCGGGCCGGGCCGCACCAGCACAGCGCCCACGGGCACCTCGCCCTGGGCGGCCGCCAGGCGCGCCTGCGCCAAGGCACGGGCCATGTGGGTGGGGTCGCGTTCAGTGGTCATGGGCAGGTGGCGGCCGCACAAACGGGCCCGACAACTGGCAGGGGGCAGCAGGCGTTGCAGGGGCGCAAGCGTGGTTCACCGAATGTACTCCCGTGCGCTCGCGGCCACACAGAACAAAAAACCCCACCCGTGTACACCGGTGGGGTTTTTTTTGACATTGGTGGGTGATACATGGATCGAACATGTGACCCCTGCCGTGTGAAGGCAGTGCTCTACCGCTGAGCTAATCACCCTGTAAGGGGATGGTGGGTGATACATGGATCGAACATGTGACCCCTGCCGTGTGAAGGCAGTGCTCTACCGCTGAGCTAATCACCCATCAAGCCTCAAATTATATACTGGTTTTTGCGCTGGTTTCAAACCGTGGCGGCATTCTCTGCAGCGGCCTGCGTGCGCCAAACGGTTTTGCCTTTGCTGGCCTTGTCCAGTTCGGCCAGAACCTGCTCGTGCGCCTGGGCTTCCTGGTCGTTGGCGGCCAGCACCGGCAGCGGGAATTGCGACAGGTCCACCTGCACCGGTCCGGCCTCGTCGTGGTGGCCGGTGTCCATCTCCATCACCAGGGCGTTCTGGCCCCGGGTCAGGTTGATGTAGACGTCGGCCAGCAGTTCGGCGTCCAGCAGCGCGCCGTGCAGGGTGCGGCCGGAGTTGTCGACGCCCAGGCGGTCGCATAGGGCGTCCAGGCCGTTGCGCTTGCCGGGGAACATCTCCTTGGCCATCACCAGGGTGTCGATCACCCCACCCACCAGGTCGCGCGTCTTGCCGTGGCCCAGGCGGCGGAACTCCTCGTCCAGAAAACCCAGGTCGAACGGCGCGTTGTGGATGATGAGTTCGGCACCGGCGAGGTAGTCCAGCAGGTCGGCGGCCACCTCGGCGAACTTGGGCTTGTCGGCCAGGAATTCCAGCGTGATGCCGTGCACCCGCAGCGCGTCTTCGTGGATGTCGCGCTCGGGGTTGAGGTAGAAGTGGCGGTTGTTGCCGGTCAGCTTGCGGTGGAGCATTTCCACGCAGCCGATTTCGATGATCCGGTCGCCGTCGAGGGCGGACAGGCCGGTGGTTTCGGTGTCGAGGACGATCTGGCGCATGCGCGGGCGGGGCCGGTCAGTGGTTTTCGCGGGCGTGGTTGATGGTGTAGCGCGGAATTTCGACCGTCAGGTCGGTCTGCGCCACCCGGGCCTGGCAGCTCAGGCGCGACTGCGGCTCCAGGCCCCAGGCCTTGTCCAGCAGGTCGTCCTCTTCTTCGGTGGCTTCGTTCAGGCTGCTCAGGCCCTGGCGCACCACCACGTGGCAGGTGGTGCAGGCGCAACTCATGTCGCAGGCGTGCTCGATCTCGATGTCGTGGTCCAGCAGGGCCTCGCAGATGGTGGAGCCCGACAGGGCCTGGATGCGAGCGCCCTCGGGGCACAGGGTCGGGTGCGGCAGAACGGTGATGGTCGGCATGTCAAAGATTCTCCACGTTTTGGCCGGCCAGGGCCTGGGCGATGCTGCGGTTCATGCGCTGGGCGGCGAAGTCCTCGGTGCCTTTGGCCAGGGCCTCGGTGGCGGCCTCGATGGCGGCCGCGTCGTCAGCGGCGCGGGTGCTGTCCAGCGCCTGGAGCAAGGCGTCGATGGCGTCGCGGTCGGCGTCGCTCAGCCAGTGGCCGTCGGCGGCCAGGGCGCTGCGGGTCGCGTCCAGCATGCGCTGGGCGTCCACCCGCGCTTCCACCAGGGCGCGGGCCTGCATGTCTTGCTGGGCGGTGGCGAAGCTGTCTTGCAGCATGGCAGCAATTTGCTCGTCGCTCAGGCCATAGGACGGCTTGACGTCGATGCGCGCTTCCACGCCGGTGCTTTGTTCCTTGGCCGAGACGGTGAGCAGGCCATCGGCGTCCACGGTGAAGGTCACGCGGATGCGTGCGGCGCCGGCGGCCATGGGCGGAATGCCGCGCAGCTCGAAACGGGCCAGGCTGCGGCAGTCGGCCACCAGGTCGCGCTCACCTTGCACCACGTGCAGGGCCAGGGCGGTCTGGCCGTCCTTGAAGGTGGTGAAGTCTTGCGCCAGCGCCGATGGGATGGTGGTGTTGCGCGGCACGATGCGCTCGACCAGCCCGCCCATGGTTTCCAGGCCCAGCGACAGTGGGATCACGTCCAGCAGCAGCAGGTCGCCGTCCGGGTTGTTGCCGGCCAGCTGGTTGGCCTGGATGGCTGCGCCCAGCGCGACCACCTCGTCCGGGTTCAGGTTGGTCAACGGCGGCTGGCCGAAAAACGCCTCTACCGCGTCGCGCACCACCGGCATGCGGGTCGAACCGCCCACCATGACCACGCCTTGCACATCGGCGCGGTCCAACTGGGCGTCGCGCAGCACGCGCTTGACCGCGGCCATGGTGCGCTGGGTGAGTTCTGCCGTGGCGGCGGCGAAGTCCGTGTGGGTCACCGCCAACTGCGCGGCTTGGCCGTGGAGCGACAGCGCCAGGGTGACCGCCCCGCCCGTAGCGGCGAGCGCCGACAGGGCTTCCTTGCAGCGCCGGGCTTCGGCCAACAGTGCGGCGCGCTCGCCGGCCGGCAGGTCGGCCGCGTGCACGCCGGCCCCCAGGCGCTCCAGCGCCCAGTCGGCCAGGGCGCGGTCGTAGTCGTCACCGCCCAGGGCGGAGTCGCCGCCGGTGGCCAACACCTCGAACACGCCGCGGGTCAGCCGCAGGATGGACACGTCGAAGGTGCCGCCGCCCAGGTCGTAAATGGCGTAAACGCCCTCGGCGCCCTGGTCCAGCCCGTAAGCGATGGCGGCGGCGGTGGGTTCGTTGATCAGGCGCAACACGTTCAGGCCCGCCATCTGGGCGGCGTCCTTGGTGGCCTGGCGTTGCGCATCGTCGAAATACGCCGGCACGGTGATGACGGCGCCGTAGAGGTCGTCGTTGAAGGTGTCTTCGGCGCGAAAGCGCAGGGTGGCCAGGATTTCGGCACTGACCTCCACCGGGGTCTTGTCGCCGGCCACGGTGCGCACCGCGACCATGCCGGGCCCGTCCACCACCGCGTAGGGCAGCCGTCCGGCGCCGGGCAGATCGGCCAGCTTGCGCCCCATGAGGCGTTTGACGGAGCTGACGGTGTTGGCCGGGTCCTGCACCTGCGCGGCCAGGGCGTCGAAGCCAATGTGGCGCCCGCTGCCGCTGCCGGGGGGCAGGTAGCGCACCACACTGGGCAGGATCACCCGGCCCTGTTCGTCGGGCAGGCACTCGGCCACGCCGTGGCGCACGGCGGCCACCAGCGAATGGGTGGTGCCCAGGTCGATGCCGACGGCGATGCGGCGCTGGTGCGGGTCGGGCGACTGCCCAGGTTCGGAGATTTGCAAGAGGGCCATGGGGAGTTCAGAGTCGGTCCAGGCGTTGGTGCACTTCGTGGGCGAAGCGCTCAACGAACATCAGCGCGCGCACCTGTTGCACGGCCTGCACCGGGTCGGGTTGCTGGTCGATGCAGTGTTCCAGCGCCTGCAGCAGCTCGGCGCGGGCGCGTCGGGTGTCGGCCAGCAAGGCGTCCAGGGCGGCTTCGTCGGCCGCGTCGTCCAGGGCCTCGCGCCATTCCATTTGCTGCATCAGGAACGCCGCGGGCATGGCGGTGTTGCTCTCGGCGTTCACCGGTGTGCCCTGCAATTCGCACCAATAGGCGGCCCGCTTGAGCGGGTCTTTCAAGCGCTGGTAGGCCTCGTTGATGCGCACCGACCATTGCATGGCGACCCGCTGGGCGGCGGCACCGTCGGTGGCAAAGCGGTCGGGGTGCACCTGGCGCTGCAACTGTTTCCAGCGCTCGTCCAGGGCGCTGCGGTCCACGGCAAAACCCGGAGCCAGGCCGAACAGGGTGAAGTCGTCGGCCTGCAGGTTCAATGAGGGGGTGGCCGCCGGGATGCGCGGCTCAGACACGGAAGGACTCGCCGCAACCGCACTTGTCGCGCTCGTTGGGGTTGTGGAACTTGAAGCCCTCGTTCAGGCCTTCGCGCACAAAATCGAGCTGGGTGCCGTCCAGGTAGGCCAGGCTTTTCGGGTCGATCAGCACCTTGATGCCGTTGTCCTCGAACACGATGTCTTCCGGCGCCACCTCGTCGGCGTACTCCAGCTTGTAGGCCAGGCCCGAACAACCGGTGGTCTTGACGCCCAGGCGCACGCCCACCCCTTTGCCCCGGCGCGCCAGGTATTTGGTGACGTGCCGCGCGGCGGCTGCGGTGACGGAGACGGACATTCAACCCCCCTGCTTTCTCAGTGCGCGTGCTTTTTCTTGTAGTCGTCCACGGCCGCCTTGATGGCGTCTTCGGCCAGGATGGAACAGTGGATCTTGACCGGCGGCAGCGCCAGTTCTTCGGCGATCTGGCTGTTCTTGATCTGCGCGGCCTCGTCCAGCGACTTGCCCTTGACCCATTCGGTCACGAGCGAGCTGGAGGCAATGGCCGAGCCGCAGCCGTAGGTTTTGAAGCGGGCGTCTTCGATCAGGCCGGTGGCCGGGTTGACCTTGATCTGCAGCTTCATCACGTCGCCGCAGGCGGGGGCGCCCACCATGCCGGTGCCGACGCTGTCGTCGCCCTTTTCAAAGCTGCCGACGTTGCGCGGGTTTTCGTAGTGGTCGATGACCTTGTCGCTGTATGCCATGGTGTTGCTCCTTTCAGTGCGCTGCCCACTGGATGGTGGACAGGTCGATGCCGTCTTTGTACATCTCCCACAGGGGGGACAGTTCGCGCAGCTTGGCCACGTTGTCGCGGATGGACGCGATGGCGAAGTCGATCTCGGCCTCCGTCGTCCAGCGGCCGATGGTCATGCGCAGGCTGCTGTGCGCCAGTTCGTCGCTGCGGCCCAGGGCGCGCAGCACGTAGCTGGGTTCCAGGCTGGCCGAGGTGCAGGCCGAGCCGGACGACACCGCCAGGCCCTTGATGCCCATGATCAGCGACTCGCCCTCGACGTAGTTGAAGCTCATGTTCAGGTTGTGCGGCACGCGCTGGGTGGCGTGGCCGTTGATGAACGATTCCTCGATCTGCGACAGACCGGCCAGCAGTCGGTCGTGCAGCGCCTGAATACGCGGCAGCTCGGTCGCCATTTCGGCCTGGGCCAAGGCGTAGGCCGCGCCCATGCCGACGATCTGGTGCGTGGGCAGCGTGCCCGAGCGCATGCCGCGCTCGTGGCCACCGCCGTGCATCTGTGCCTCGATGCGGATGCGCGGCTTGCGCCGCACATACAGCGCGCCTATGCCCTTGGGGCCGTAGGTCTTGTGGCTGGTCAGGCTCATCAGGTCGATGGGCAGCTGGGCCAGGTCGATCGCCACGCGGCCGGTGGCCTGGGCCGCGTCCACATGGAAAATCACGCCTTTTTCGCGGCAAATGGCACCCAGGGCCGCCACGTCCTGCACCACGCCGATTTCGTTGTTCACGAACATCACGCTGGCCAGGATGGTGTCGGGGCGGATGGCGGCTTTGAAGGCCTCCAGGTCCACCAGGCCGTCGGGCTGCACGTCGAGGTAGGTCACCTCAAAGCCTTCGCGCTCCAGGTGGCGGCAGGTGTCCAGCACCGCCTTGTGCTCGGTCTTCACCGTGATCAGGTGTTTGCCCTTGCCCTGGTAAAAGTGCGCCGCGCCCTTGATGGCCAGGTTGTTGGACTCGGTCGCGCCGCTGGTCCAGACGATTTCGCGCGGGTCGGCACCGATCAGGGACGCCACCTGCTCGCGCGCCTTCTCGACCGCCTGCTCGGCCTCCCAGCCCCAGGCGTGGCTGCGCGAGGCCGGGTTGCCAAAGTGCTCGTACAGCCACGGCACCATCTGGTCCACCACGCGCGGGTCGCACGGGTTGGTGGCGCTGTAGTCCATGTAAATGGGAAAATGCGGGGTGCTGCTCATGGTCGTGGAAGGGATGAGGGGTTTCGGCGGGGGCTTATTTGGCGGCGGCCACCGCACCCAGGGCAAACACCGAGTTGGGGGCGTTGACGCGGATGGGCTTGACCACCGGGGCCGACGAGATGGCCCGCTTGATGGTGGGCAGGTTTTCCACCACCACCCCCTTGGCCAGTTGGTCGTCCACCAGTTTTTGCAGGGTGATGGAGTCGAGAAAATCCACCATTTTCGCATTCAGCTGGGCCCACAGTTCGTGGGTCATGCAGCGCGAGCCTTCACCCAGGCAGTTTTCTTTGCCACCGCATTGGGTCGCGTCGATGGGTTCGTCCACCGAGACGATGATGTCGGCCACGGTGATGTCGCCGGCCTTGCGGCCCAGGGTGTAGCCGCCGCCGGGGCCGCGGGTGGACTCGACCAGGTCGTGCCGGCGCAGCTTGCCGAACAACTGCTCCAGGTACGACAGGGAAATGTGCTGGCGCTGGCTGATGGCGGCCAGCGTCACCGGGCCACTGGCCTGGCGCAGGGCCAGATCGATCATGGCGGTGACGGCGAACCGTCCTTTGGTCGTGAGGCGCATGAGGTGCTCCTAACTGGTCTGGCTGTTGTCGTGGTGCCGGACCGTTGGACGGTCCGACGCGTTGCTCCACCCACCCGGCGCTGGCCTTTGATTGGAGGTCAGGCGTTGATTCCTGACTGTTTTGATCGAGTATACCAAAAGGTTGACCGTTTTGCTCGGTCATCGCCGACCCGGTGCGGGGGTCAGCGTTGGGTCAGCGACCAGACCGGGGGCTGGCCCTGTATGGGAAAGGCAAATTCCACGCCGGTTCCCGGCCAGGTGGCGTAAAACCGCACGTCGGCCCCGATTTTTTCGGCGCGCACCGCGATGTTGCCCAGGCCCCGGCCTTCGCTGCGCTGGTCGTTGGGCGGCAGGCCAATGCCGTCGTCCTCCACCGCCAGGTAAACGCGGGCCGCATCGGCCCAGGTGCGCACCGTCACGCGCCGGGCGTGGGCGTGCTTGACGACGTTGGCGAAGATTTCCTGCACGCAGCGGAACAGGTGCATCACCCCGCGCGCGTCCAGCCCCGACAGGGGCGGCACCTCCTGCACCTGCCACTGCAGCTGGATGCCGGCGGCTTGCAGGGCCGGCGCCACCCGCGAGCGCAGCGTGCCCAGGATGGTGGCCAGGTCGCCGTCCATCGGCTCCAGCGAGTCCAGCGTCATGCGCAGCTCTTCCAGCGCGTGGTGCACCATGTGCTCGATGGAGCGCTGGTCCACCCCCTGGGGGTTGCTGCGCACCATGTTGAGGGTCTGCACCAGCTGGCTGCCGAGCCCGTCGTGCATGTCGCGCATCAGGCGGCGGCGTTCGCCCTCCACCGCGCGCTGCTGCTCGGAGGCGCGCAGCTGCTCGAACGCCTGGCGCAGCTCGGCCTCGCGCCGGGCCACGGTTTCGGCCAGGTTGTCGTTGAGGCGGTGCACCTCGCGCGCCGAGGCGGTGGCCCGCTGCAGCAGCACCCAGCCCAGGGTGAACATCAGCACCAGGCCGCCCACGGCCATCCAGCGGATGTCGGCATCGCCCAGGAAATTGAGCTGCACCACCAGAAAGTCGCGCACCCCGGTGAGCAGGGTGAACAACGCCACCAGCAAGACCAGGATCTGGTCGTCCCCCAGGCGCCCGCGACGCAGGGAATACACCAGCATCAGTCCCAGGCTGACCGCGCTGACGATGGCCAGGATGCCGGCCCAGATGCGGTAGAAGTCGTATTCCTGGCTGAACAGGGTGAGCGCAATCCAGCAGGGCCCGACCACCAGCAGAAAGTACGCCAGGTAGCGCACCAGCCGCAGCTGCAAACCGAACAGGTCTTCCATGACCAGGCAGAAAAACCCCACGTAGAGGGTGAAGGACACGCGGTGCAGGAAAAAATACAGCTCATAGCTCAGGGACGGCTCCAGCACCACCGACAGCCACAGCCGCACCATGTGCGCCACCGAAGCCGCGGCGATCAGCACGAACAGGCGCTCGCGCAGCGACAGCCAGAGGAACAGCGACATCGCGCCCATCAGCAACGCGGATATCGTCATCATCCAGGTGCCGGTGACCTGCCACAGGTCCAGCACCCGGTGGCGCTGGAACAAGGCGTCGTAGGCGCCCAGCTGCACCGGCCACAGGCCGCTGCGCTCCAGCAGTTGGGCCTGGACCTGGATGTGCAGGCTGTTGTCTGTGGGGCGCTCGTGCAGCAGCGCCCCGGGCAGCGGCACCAGGTGCGGGAACCAGGCGGTGTTGACGGTGCGCTCGGGCGCGGCGTACCAGCCCACCTGGTGGATTTCGTGGCCATTGAGCAGCACCCGAAAGCGCGTGCCCACCCGTGGCAGCAACAGGCCGAGGCGGGCCGTGGCCGGGTCGCGGTAGGTCAGCCCGACGGGCCAGTCCAGGTCGTAATCGACGCGCTCGTGCCAACGCGGGTCCTCGTCGTCGAGGATGTGCGGCAGGGCCACCTGCTTGACGACCGGCTGCGCCACGCCAGGCACATGGGCCCGCGCCGACGGGACCGTGTGCATACCCTCGCCGCGGGCCGGTTGCGACACCGCGTGCAGCATGGCCAGCAGCGCCAGCAGCAGCGCACCCACCCAGACGTAGTGGGGCGGCCAGCGGCGCAAGGCCTGGGGCCAGGCCATCAAATCAGACCCCGCTCCTGGGCCACCTTGACCACCTGCACCCGGGTGCGCACCGCCAGCTTCTTGTACAGGTTCTTGATATGGGTGCTGACGGTGGCTGGCCCAATGCCCAGGCGGATGGCGATTTCCTTGTTCACATAGCCCTGGGCCACCAGCCTGAGCACGTCGGTTTCGCGTTCCGACAGCACCGGGCCGTCGGCGTCGCCCGCCGACAGGCCGCCGTGACCCGGGCCGGCGGAGCGGAACTGCTTGAGCAGCAGGCGCGCCAGCAGCGGCGAAATCGGCGCCCCACCCTCGCGGATCTGCTCGATGGCGTCGATCAGCTCCTCGCTGCTGCAGCCTTTGAGCACGTAGCCGGTCGCCCCCATCTGCAAGGCGGCGATCAGCCGGGATTCGTCGCCAAACACGGTGAACACCAACAGTTCGGCGTCGGGTTTGGCCAGGGCCAGGGCGCGCAGCATGTCTTCGCCGCGGCCGTCGGGCAGGCCCAGGTCCACCAGGAACACGTCCGCCAGGCTCAGCGGCGCCATCACCTGGGCGTGGGCAAAGGTGTCGGAGTGGCCCACCAGCTTCCACTGCGGGCGGCGGCGCAGCGATTCCTCCACGAACTGGAGGATGGTGCGGTCGTCCTCGATCAGGTAGATGCGGGTGGTGTCTGACATGCGGCGATTCTCGCCGAAGTGGCGCGCCCCGCCGGGTGCCGCCCGCGCGGCCGCAGCGCCTGGGTCAGGCGGCGGTCACCGTGTCCGAACCGTGGGCGCCGAGCACCTGGTCTTTCAGGCGGGCGAGCTGGTCGCGCACCCGGGCGGCCTGCTCGAACTCCAGGTTCTTCGCATGTTCCAACATCAGCTTTTCCAGGCGCTTGATTTCTTTGGCCAGGTCTTTTTCGCTCATGTCCTGGATGTCGGCCAGGTGCTTTTGCGCGTCGGCCAGCTTGGCGGCTTCCTGGCCGGCCTTTTCGCTGTACACCCCGTCGATCAGGTCCTTGATGCGCTTGACCACGCCCTTGGGCGTGATGCCGTGCGCTTCATTGAAGGCCATCTGTTTGGCGCGGCGGCGCTCGGTTTCGCCGATGGCGCGTTTCATCGAGTCGGTGACGCGGTCGGCGTACAGAATCGCCATGCCGTTGAGGTTGCGCGCCGCGCGGCCGATGGTCTGGATCAGCGAACGCTCGGAGCGCAAAAAGCCTTCCTTGTCGGCGTCCAGAATCGCCACCAGGCTCACTTCCGGAATGTCCAGCCCCTCGCGCAGCAGGTTGATGCCCACCAGCACGTCGAAGGCGCCCAGGCGCAGGTCGCGGATGATCTCGACCCGCTCCACCGTGTCGATGTCGCTGTGCAGGTAGCGCACCTTGACGCCGTTTTCGGTCAGGTAGTCGGTCAGCTGCTCGGCCATGCGCTTGGTCAGGGTGGTGATGAGCACCCGCTCGCCCTGCTCCACCCGCAGGCGGATTTCGCCCAGCACGTCGTCCACCTGGTGCGTGGCCGGGCGCACCTGCACCTCCGGGTCCACCAGGCCGGTGGGGCGCACCACCTGTTCCACCACTTGGCCGGCGTGCTGCTTTTCGTAGTCCGCCGGGGTGGCCGACACGAAGATGCACTGGCGCATCTTGGTCTCGAACTCCTCGAACTTCAGCGGCCGGTTGTCCAGCGCGCTGGGCAGGCGAAAACCGTATTCCACCAGCGTGGTTTTGCGGGCGCGGTCGCCGTTGTACATGCCGCCCAGCTGTCCGATCATCACGTGGCTCTCGTCCAGGAACATCAGCGCGTCCTTGGGCAGGTAGTCGGTCAGCGTGCTGGGCGCCTCGCCGGCGGCGCTGCCGGCCAGGTGGCGGCTGTAGTTCTCGATGCCCTTGCAATGGCCCACCTCGGTCAGCATTTCCAAATCAAACCGGGTGCGCTGCTCCAGCCGCTGCGCCTCCACCAGCTTGCCCATGCCCACCAGTTCTTTCAGGCGCTGGGCCAGTTCTTCTTTGATGGCTTCCACCGCGCTCAGCACCTGCTCCCGCGGCGTCACGTAGTGGCTGCTGGGGTAGACGGTGAAGCGAGGGATCTTCTGCTTGATGCGCCCGGTCAACGGGTCGAACAGCTGCAGCGTGTCCACCTCGTCGTCGAACAGCTCGATGCGGACGGCCAGCTCCGAGTGTTCGGCCGGGAACACATCGATGGTGTCGCCGCGTACGCGGAACTTGCCGCGCGAAAAATCCTGCTCGTTGCGCTGGTACTGCATGCGCACCAGTTGGGCAATGAGGTCGCGCTGGCCCACTTTGTCGCCGCTGCGCAGCGTCAGGATCATCTGGTGGTAGCTCTCGGGCTTGCCGATGCCGTAGATGGCCGAGACCGTGGCCACGATCACCACGTCGCGCCGCTCCAGCAGGCTTTTGGTGCAGCTCAGGCGCATCTGCTCGATGTGCTCGTTGATGGCGCTGTCCTTCTCGATGAACAGGTCGCGCTGCGGCACGTAGGCCTCGGGCTGGTAGTAGTCGTAGTAGCTGACGAAGTACTCGACCGCGTTCTTGGGGAAAAACTCGCGGAATTCGCTGTACAACTGCGCCGCCAGCGTCTTGTTGGGTGCGAACACGATGGCCGGCCGCCCCAGGCGGGCGATGACGTTGGCCATGGTGAAGGTTTTGCCCGAGCCGGTCACGCCCAGCAGGGTCTGGAACACCTCGCCATCCTGCACCCCTTCCACCAGCTGGGCGATGGCCGTGGGCTGGTCGCCCCCGGGCGGAAAAGGTTGAAACAGCTCGAACGGCGAGCCGGGGAAGGAAACGAATTGGCCGGGGGTGTCGGTGGTCACGTGCAGGCTGCGCGGGCGCTTGGAGGGGAGTTGCCGAGTTTACGGGCCCGGACGGACGTGCCGGGGCGGTAATAAAATGCGGGGTTGCGATCACCCGTGCGGTGACGCGTTTGTGCCTCTCCAATTTTCACCACAGGCTGTCCCACCATGTCTTTGTTCAGCGCCGTCGAAATGGCCCCCCGCGACCCCATCCTGGGTCTGAATGAGCAGTTCGCTGCCGACACCAACCCCCAGAAAGTCAACCTGGGCGTGGGCGTGTACTACGACGACAACGGCAAGCTGCCCCTGCTGCAGTGCGTGCAGGCCGCCGAAAAAGCCATGATGGACAAGCCCACCGCCCGCGGCTACCTGCCCATCGACGGCATCGCCGCCTACGACAACGGCGTCAAGGCCCTGGTGTTTGGCGCCGACAGCGAGCCGGTGCAAAGCGGCCGCGTGGCCACGGTGCAGGCCATTGGCGGCACCGGCGGCCTGAAGATCGGTGCCGACTTCCTGAAAAAGCTCACCCCCAACGCCAAGGTGCTGATCAGCGATCCGAGCTGGGAAAACCACCGCGCCCTGTTCGCCAACGCCGGCTTCGAAGTGGACACCTACGCCTACTACGACGCCGCTGCCCGTGGCGTCAACTTCGACGGCATGCTGGCCAGCCTGAACGCCGCCGCGCTCGGCACCATCGTGGTGCTGCACGCCTGCTGCCACAACCCCACCGGCTACGACCTGACTCCGGCGCAGTGGGACCAGGTGATCGCCGTCGTCCAGGCCCGTGGCCTGACCCCCTTCCTGGACATGGCTTACCAGGGCTTCGGTTTCGGCATTGCCGAAGACGGCGCCGTGATCGCCAAGTTCGTGGCCGCTGGCCTGACCTTCTTCGTCTCCACCAGCTTCTCCAAAAGCTTCAGCCTGTACGGCGAGCGCGTGGGCGCCCTGAGCGTGCTGTGCGAAAACAAGGAAGAAGCCGCCCGCGTGTTGAGCCAGCTCAAGATCGTCATCCGCACCAACTACTCCAACCCCCCCACCCATGGGGGGGCGGTGGTGGCCGCGGTGCTGAACAATCCGGAGCTGCGTGCCTTGTGGGAAAAAGAGCTGGGTGAGATGCGCGTGCGCATCAAGGCCATGCGCCAGAAGCTGGTCGACGGTCTCAAAGCCGCCGGCGTGCAGCAGGACATGTCTTTCATCACCACCCAGATCGGCATGTTCAGCTACTCCGGTCTGTCCAAAGACCAGATGGTGCGCCTGCGCAGCGAGTTCGGTGTCTACGGCACCGACACCGGCCGCATGTGCGTGGCCGCGCTCAACAGCCAGAACATCGACCACGTCTGCAAGGCGATCGCGGCCGTCATGTGACGCGTCACCCAGGTGTCAGGACGGCCTCAGGCTTTCCTGATACCATTTGCTGCACTGCAACATAAGTCCGGAGAATTCCATGCTGTACCAACTGTACGAAACCCAGCGTTCCCTGATGGAGCCTTTCTCTGACTTTGCGCAGTTGACGGCCAAGCTGTACACCAACCCGCTGTCGCCTGCGGCCCAGGCGCCGTTCGCGCAGCGGATTGCCGCCGCCTACGACCTGTTCCACCGCCTGGGCAAGGACTACGAAAAGCCCGAGTTCGGCATCCGCACGGTGGACATCGGCGACAAGCACGTCGCCATCCACGAGCGGGTGGAAATCGACAAACCGTTCTGCGAACTGCGCCGCTTCAAGCGCTACAGCGACGACCCGCAGACGCTGACCGCCCTCAAGCAACAGCCGGTGGTCCTGATCGTGGCGCCGCTGTCGGGCCACTACGCCACCCTGCTGCGCGACACGGTGCGCACCATGCTCAAGGACCACAAGGTCTACATCACCGACTGGAAAAACGCGCGCCTGGTGCCGCTGTCGGAAGGCGAGTTCCACCTGGACGACTACGTCAACTACGTGCAGGAATTCATCCGCTACCTGCAGGCCGAATACGGCAACTGCCACGTGATGAGCGTGTGCCAGCCCACCGTGCCGGTGCTGGCCGCCGTTTCGCTCATGGCCAGCCGTGGCGAAACCACGCCGCTGTCCATGACCATGATGGGCGGCCCCATCGACGCGCGCAAGTCGCCCACCGCGGTGAACGCCCTGGCGGTGCAGCGCAGCTTCGAGTGGTTCGAAAACAACGTGATCTACCGCGTGCCCACCAACTTCCCCGGTGCCGGCCGCCGCGTGTACCCCGGTTTCCTGCAGCACACCGGCTTCATCGCCATGAACCCGGACCGCCACGCCAGCAGCCACTACGACTACTTCCAGGACCTCATCAAAGGCGACAACGAAAGCGCCGAGGCCCACCGCAAGTTCTACGACGAGTACAACGCGGTGCTGGACATGGACGCCGACTACTACCTGGAAACCATCAACACGGTGTTCCAGGAGTTCAAGCTGGTGCACGGTACCTGGGAAGTGCGCAACCCGCAAGGCGTCAAGGAGCGGGTGCGCCCGCAGGACATCCGCACCACCGGCCTGCTGACGGTCGAAGGTGAGTTGGACGACATCTCCGGCAGCGGCCAGACCCGCGCCGCCCACGACCTGTGCAGCGGCATCGAGGCCTCCGAGCAGCACCATTTCGAGGTGCAGGGCGCCGGCCACTACGGCATTTTCAGCGGCAGCCGCTGGCGCCAGATGGTGTACCCGGTGGTCAAGGCCTTTATTCTGTACCACCAGCCCAAGCCGCCTGCGGTGGTCACAGCCCCGGCCGTGGTGACCCCGGTGGTTCAAGAGGCGGCACCGGCCGTGACCGTGGAAGTGGTCGCCAGCGCCACGGCCCCCGTGGAGACTCCGGCGACGGCAGCCGCTTCCAGCCCGGTCAGCGCCGCACAGTCCGTAGTGCCTGCCGCCGAAAGCGCGGCCCAGGCACCGGCCCCGGTTGCCGCCGCACCGGCTCGCAAGCGCGCCGCCCCCAAAGGTGGGCGCTGAACCGTCCGGCCTTGTTCAATGCACGACGATCCGCGTGAGCGGGTCGTTTTCTGTATGACCGCGCCCGACCTGGTGGACCGCATCGATGCGGCGTTGCCACAAACCCAGTGCACCCGCTGCGGCTACCCCGATTGCCACGCCTACGCGGTGGCGGTGGCCGCAGAGGAGGCCGAGATCAACCAGTGCCCCCCCGGAGGCGCCGAAGGCATCGCCCGGCTGGCGCGGCTCACCGGGCGCCCCGCCCTGCCCCTGAACCCGGCGCATGGGGTGGAAGGGCCGATGACGGTGGCGGTCATCGACGAGAACTGGTGCATCGGCTGCACCCTGTGCATCAAGGCCTGCCCCACCGACGCCATCGTCGGCACCCACAAGCGCATGCACACCGTGCTGCCGCAGCACTGCACCGGTTGCGACCTGTGCCTGCCGGTGTGCCCGGTGGACTGCATCCAGATGCACCCCGTGAGTGGCGAGCGCACCGGCTGGGACGCGTGGTCGGCGGCGCAGGCCGAACACGCCCAAGCGCGGTACACCTGGCACCAGACCCGCACTCAGCGGGCCAGCTTGGAGCACCGGGAACGCCAGGACGCCCGGGCACAGGACAAGCTGGACCACCTGGCCGAGCACTCCAGGCACAGCGACCCGGCGGTGCTGGACCGCAAGCGGGCCCTGATCGAAGCGGCCCTGGCCCGCGCCCGCGCGGCCCGACCCGCGTCCTGAAGCCGACCGTCTCCGACCCATCGGACAAGCAAAAAGGGGCCGAAGCCCCTTGGAGTCACTGCCGGGAGAACGCCCTCAGTGGGGCTGGCCCGCCAGCGCCGCGAAGGCCTGCACCACCTCGGCCGGTGCCTGCACCAGCTCGATCAGCACGCCCTCGCCCGCGATGGGAAATTCGTCGTTGGCCTTGGGGTGCAGGAAGGTGATGTCAAAGCCGGCCGCGCCCTTGCGGATGCCACCCGGTGCGAAGCGCACGCCGTGGGCCGTGAGCCACTCCACCGCTTGGGGCAGGTCGTCGATCCACAGGCCCACGTGGTTCAGCGGCGTGGTGTGCACCGCCGGCTTTTTCTCGGGGTCCAGCGGCTGCATCAGGTCCACCTCCACCTTGAAGGGGCCGCTGCCCATGGCGCAGATGTCCTCGTCCACGTTCTCGCGTTCGCTCTTGAACGTGCCGGTGACTTCCAGGCCCAGCATCTCCACCCACAGTTTCTGCAGGCGGGTCTTGTCCGGGCCACCGATGGCGATCTGCTGGATGCCCAGCACCTTGAAGGGTCGTTGGCTCACTTTTCGAACTCCACAATCGGCTGGTCCACGACCAGGCTCTCGCCCTTGCTGGCCAGCACCTTGGCCACCACGCCGTCGGCGGCGGCGAACAGCACGTTCTCCATCTTCATGGCTTCGATCACGGCCACGCGTTCGCCGGCCTGGACCTTCTGGCCGGGCTTGACGGCCACGTCCACCAACAGGCCGGGCATGGGCGACAGCACGAACTGGCTCATGTCGGGCGCGGCCTTGTAAGGCATCTGGCGGTACAGCTCGGCCATGCGCGGCGACACCACCATGCACTCCAGCTTGGTGCCGTTGTGCTGCACCACCAGGGCCAGCGGGTTCTTCTTCGAGCCACGCTCCACCTGGGCGGTGAAGGGCTGGCCGTTGACCTCGCCGGTGATGACGATGTCGTTCAGGCGCGAGGGCGAGCTGATCTTGTAGCGCTGCTCACCCACGGTGACGGAGGCGTAGCCCGTCTCACCGGTGAACTCGTCCACGTGCACCGGGGTGAAGCTGTGGCGGCCTTCCATGTCCAGGCCGATCACGGTGTAGTCCTTGCCCACCTTCACGCCGTAACCCGGCAGTTGGCCGCTCAGGCCGGTGGCGCGCTCGCGCGACTTGCGGCGCACGAAAGCGGCCAGGGCCACCAAGAAGTCCTGGTCGTCGTGCGGCACGTCTTCGGCGCGGAAACCGCCCGCGTAGTGGTGCGCAATGAAGCCGGTGTTGAAATTGCCCGAGACGAAGTCGGGGTGCGCCAGCAGCGCCGCCTGGAAGGGGATGTTGCTGTTGATGCCGCGGATCACGAAGCCGTTGAGCGCCTCGCGCATCTTGGCGATCGCATCGTTGCGGTCCTTGCCGTGCACGATGAGCTTGGCGATCATCGAGTCGTAGAACATCGGGATCTCGCCGCCTTCGAACACGCCGGTGTCCACGCGCACGCCGTACTTGTGGCCGATGTCGGCCTGCCACATGGTTTCCTGCGGCGGGTCGAAGCGCACCAGGCGGCCGGTGGACGGCAGGAAGTTGCGGAACGGGTCTTCGGCGTTGATGCGGCACTCGATGGCCCAGCCGTCGCGCTTGACGTCGGCCTGGGTGAAGGCCAGCTTTTCGCCGGCGGCCACGCGGATCATCTGCTCCACCAGGTCCAGGCCGGTGATGCACTCGGTCACCGGGTGCTCCACCTGCAGGCGGGTGTTCATTTCCAGGAAGTAGAAGTCCTGGTTTTTGCCCACCACGAATTCCACCGTGCCGGCGGACTGGTACTTCACCGCCTTGGCCAGGGCCACGGCCTGCTCGCCCATGGCCTTGCGGGTTTCGTCGGAAATGAAGGGCGACGGCGCTTCTTCGATCACCTTCTGGTGGCGGCGCTGGATCGAGCATTCGCGCTCGTTCAGGTACAGCACGTTGCCGTGGCTGTCGCCCAGGATCTGGATCTCGATGTGGCGCGGCTGCTCGACGAACTTCTCGATGAAGATGCGGTCGTCACCGAAGCTGTTGCGGGCCTCGTTCTGGCAGGCGGTGAAGCCTTCCAACGCTTCCTTGTCGTTGAAGGCCACGCGCAGGCCCTTGCCGCCGCCGCCGGCCGAGGCCTTGATCATGACAGGGTAGCCAATGCCCTTGGCAATCTCCACCGCGGCTTCGGCGTTGGCGATCGGGTCGTTGTAACCCGGGATGGTGTTGACCTTCGCTTCGTTGGCCAGCTTCTTGGAGGCGATCTTGTCGCCCATGGCCGCAATGCTGTGCGCCTTGGGGCCGATGAAGGCGATGCCTTCGTCTTCGCAGCGCTGGGCAAAGGCCTCGTTTTCGCTCAGGAAGCCGTAGCCGGGGTGGATGGCTTCGGCGCCGGTCTGCTTGGCCGCCGCGATGATCTTGTCGGCCACCAGGTAGGACTCGCGCGAGGGCGCCGGGCCCAGCAGCACGGCCTCGTTGGCCAGGCGCACGTGGCGCGCTTCCTTGTCGGCCTCGGAATACACCGCCACGGTGGCAATGCCCATTTTCTTGGCGGTGGCGATGACGCGGCAGGCGATCTCGCCCCGGTTGGCAATCAGAATTTTCTTGAACATGTGGGGACTCCTGGGGCGCGGATTACAGGGGGATGTTGCCGTGCTTGCGCCACGGGTTTTCGATCTTCTTGTCCTTGAGCATCACCAGCGAGCGGCAGATGCGCTTGCGGGTGTTGTGCGGCATGATCACGTCGTCGATGTAGCCGCGCTTGGCCGCCACAAAGGGGTTGGCGAAGTTGGCCTTGTACTCGGCCTCGCGGGCGGCGAGCTTTTCCGGGTCGTTCTTGTCTTCGCGGAAGATGATTTCCACCGCGCCCTTGGCGCCCATCACCGCGATCTCGGCGTTGGGCCAGGCGAAGTTCACGTCGCCGCGCAGGTGCTTGGAGGCCATCACGTCGTAGGCGCCGCCGTAGGCCTTGCGGGTGATCACGGTGATCTTGGGCACCGTGCACTCGGCATACGCGTAGAGCAGCTTGGCGCCGTGCTTGATGATGCCGCCGTATTCCTGGCTGGTGCCGGGCATGAAGCCGGGCACGTCCACGAAGGTGATGACGGGGATGTTGAACGCGTCGCAGAAGCGCACGAAGCGCGCGGCCTTGATGGACGATTTGATGTCCAGGCAGCCGGCCAGCACCAGCGGCTGGTTGGCCACGATGCCCACGGTCTGGCCGTCCATGCGGGCAAAGCCGACGATGATGTTGGCCGCGTAGTCGGGCTGGATTTCGAAAAAGTCGCCGTCGTCAACCGTCTTGAGGATCAGCTCCTTCATGTCATAGGCCTTGTTCGGGTTGTCCGGCACCAGGGTGTCCAGGCTCATCTCGACGCGGTCGATCGGGTCACCGCTGGGGCGCACCGGCGCTTTTTCGCGGTTGTTCAGCGGCAGGTAGTTGTAGAGGCGGCGCAGCATCAGCAGCGCTTCCACGTCGTTCTCGAAGGCCAGGTCGGCCACACCGCTCTTGCTGGTGTGGGTCACGGCGCCGCCCAGTTCCTCGGCGGTAACTTCTTCGTGCGTCACCGTCTTCACCACCTCGGGGCCGGTCACGAACATGTAGCTGCTGTCCTTCACCATGAAGATGAAGTCGGTCATGGCGGGCGAATACACCGCGCCGCCGGCCGACGGGCCCATGATCATGCTGATCTGCGGCACCACGCCACTGGCCATGACGTTGCGCTGGAACACCTCGGCGTAACCGCCGAGCGAGGCCACGCCTTCCTGGATGCGAGCACCGCCCGAGTCGTTGAGGCCGATCACCGGCGCGCCGACCTTCATGGCCTGGTCCATGATCTTGCAGATCTTCTCGGCGTGCGCTTCGGACAGCGCGCCACCGAAAACGGTGAAGTCCTGGCTGAACACGAACACCAGGCGACCGTTGATCATGCCATAGCCGGTGACCACGCCGTCGCCGGGGATCTTGTTGTCCTGCATGCCGAAGTCGGTGCAGCGGTGCTCGACGAACATGTCCCATTCTTCGAAGGTGCCTTCGTCCAGCAGCACTTCCAGGCGCTCGCGCGCGGTGAGCTTGCCTTTTTTGTGCTGGGCGTCGATGCGCTTCTGGCCACCGCCGAGTCGGGCGGCGGCGCGCTTTTGTTCGAGTTGTTGAAGGATTTCTTGCATGAAAAGCTCCTAGGAAAGGGCGGGTTCGGAAGTGTTCCAGTGGTGCATGAATTCGGCCAGGGCCTGGACGGTGACGACATCGCGTCCCCACGGCTTGCGTTCACGCGGCAGATGGCGCAGCCAGGCCAGGCCACGGGCGGCCTGACGCACCTGTTGCAGCACGGGCGGAGCCATCCGCCGTGCCACGGCCGACCAGACGGCCAACAAGTCGGTGCGCGGGGCGCTGTGCACCCAGACCGCCGACAACAGGTAGGCCATCAGGTCGCGCGCCTGGGCGGTGGACAGGGGCATCGCTTCCAGGGGGTCGTCCTCGAAGTCGATGAACCACAGCTGGCCCTGGCTGACCAGGATGTTGCGGGCAAAGGCCTGGCTCAGGTACTGGCCGCGGCCGTGCAGGTCGAGCAGGCCTTCCAGCCCCTGGCGGAAAGCGGCCAGGGCCTGGGCGGGTTCGGCGACAAAGTGCTGTTGCAGGGCATCGCCCTCGACACGGCGCAGCACGATGAACTGGTCGGCGTGGTGCAACACCTCGGGCACCGGCACGCCGGCGGCGGCCAGGGCCCGCAGGCGGCGCACCTCGGTGGCCTGGGCCGCCGCCCCACCCCGCGCCGGCACCGGGCGCAGCAGGGGGTTGCGGGTGCAGCGCGACAGGGCCGACAGCACGCGGAAACGCCAGGGCCCACGGGCTGGCCGCTGGCCCTTGACCACCACCCGCCCCTCGGGCAGTTCGAACATCTCGACCCGGTGCTGGCGCCAGCCGGGCGAGGTTTCGATGGTGTGCAAGGACGCGGCGCTCAGCACGGACGCGTCTCCAGTGCCTCGGGCGGGCGCAGGTGCGTCACGGCGGGCAGAAAGGCGTTGAGCAGTTCGCGCGCGGCGGTGGAGGCCACCATGCGACCAGCGAGTACGTCGGCCGACAGGGCCGGCAGCCGTGCCTGCGTGGCGGGGTGGTGGCGGAAGGCGTCTCGCAGGCCGGCGTCGATGCGCTCCCACATCCAGGCCTGGGCCTGGCGCTGCCGCTTGGCGTCGAAACGGCCGTTGGCGCCCTGCAGGCGGCGGAATTCGCCGACCTGGGCCCAGAAGCCGTCCACCCCCCGGTTGTTGAGCGCGCTGATCTGCACCACGGTGGGGTGCCACAGCGCCTCGTCGTGGTGGGCGTGTTCGGGGTTGCCGTGCTGGCCCAGCAGCCGCAGCGAGGACTGGATCTGTGCCTGCGCGCGGGTGGCGGCGTGGGGGTCGATGTCGGCCTTGTTGATGACCACCAGGTCGGCCAGCTCAATCACGCCCTTCTTGATCGCCTGCAACTCGTCGCCGGCATTGGGCAGTTGCAGCAGGCAGAACATGTCGGTCATGTTGGCCACCGCGGTTTCGGACTGGCCCACGCCCACCGTTTCCACGATGACCACGTCGTAGCCCGCCGCCTCGCAGACCAGCATGGCCTCGCGGGTTTTCTCGGCCACGCCGCCCAAGGTGCCGCTGCTGGGGCTGGGGCGAATGTAGGCGCGCTCGTGCACGCTCAGGTGTTCCATGCGGGTCTTGTCGCCCAGGATGGAGCCGCCCGAGACGCTGCTGGACGGGTCCACCGCCAGCACCGCCACGCGGTGGCCCTGTGCAATCAAATACAGGCCCAGCGCCTCGATGAAGGTCGATTTGCCCACACCCGGCACGCCGCTGATGCCCAACCGCAGCGCGCGGCCGGTGTGGGGCAGCAAGGCGGTCAGCAGTTCGTCGGCCAGCGCGCGGTGGTCGGCGCGGGTCGACTCCAGCAGCGTGATGGCCTTGGCCATGGCGCGCCGCTGGACCGCGGCACCGCCGCGGACGATGCCTTCGAGCAAAGCCTGAGGGGTCAAGCGATGGCCTTTTTGATCTGCTCCAGCACGTCCTTGGCGCTGGCGGGAATCGGGGTGCCGGGGCCGTACACGCCCTTGACGCCGGCCTCGTACAGCATGTCGTAGTCCTGGCGCGGGATCACGCCGCCCACGAACACGATGATGTCATCGGCGCCCTGCTTCTTCAGCTCGGCGATGATGGCTGGCACCAGCGTCTTGTGGCCGGCGGCCAGGGTGGACACGCCCACGGCGTGCACGTCGTTCTCGATCGCCTGGCGGGCGCATTCTTCCGGGGTCTGGAAGAGCGGGCCCATGTCCACGTCGTAACCCAGGTCGGCGAAAGCGGTGGCCACCACCTTGGCGCCGCGGTCGTGGCCGTCCTGGCCCAGCTTGGCGATCATCACGCGCGGGCGGCGGCCCTGCTCTTCGGCGAAGGCGGCGATTTCTTCCTTCAGCTTTTCCCAGCCTTCGGCTGAATCGTAAGCCGCGGCGTACACCCCGGTCACCTTTTGCGTGTCGGCGCGGTGGCGCCCGTACACCTTTTCCAGCGCGTCGGACACCTCGCCGACGGTGGCGCGCAGGCGAATGGCCTGGATGGACAGGTCCAGCAGGTTGCCTTGGCCGGACTCGGCGGCCGCGGTCAGCGCGTCCAGTGCGGCCTGCACCTGGGCGTTGTCGCGGCGGGCCTTGATGGCCTGCAGGCGGGCGATCTGGCCGTCGCGCACCTTGACGTTGTCCACGTCCAGGATCTCGATCGGGTCTTCCTTGGCCAGCTTGTACTTGTTGACGCCGACGATCACGTCCTTGCCGCTGTCGATGCGCGCCTGCTTTTCAGCGGCGGCGGCTTCGATCTTGAGCTTGGCCCAACCGCTGTCCACGGCCTTGGTCATGCCGCCCATGGCATCGACCTCTTCGATGATGGCCCAGGCCTTGTCGGCCATTTCCTGGGTCAGCGACTCCATCAGGTAGGAGCCGGCCCAGGGGTCCACCACGTTGGTGATGTGGGTCTCTTCCTGGATGATGAGCTGGGTGTTGCGCGCGATGCGGGCGCTGAACTCGGTGGGCAGCGCGATGGCTTCGTCCAGCGAGTTGGTGTGCAGCGACTGGGTGCCGCCGAACACGGCCGCCATGGCCTCGATGGTGGTGCGCACCACGTTGTTGTACGGGTCCTGCTCGGTCAGGCTCCAGCCGCTGGTCTGGCTGTGGGTGCGCAGCATCAGGCTCTTGGGGTTCTTGGCGTTGAAGCCCTTCATGATGCGCGTCCACAGCAGGCGGGCCGCGCGCATCTTGGCGATTTCCAGGTAGAAGTTCATGCCCACCGCCCAGAAGAAGGACAGGCGGCCGGCAAAGTCGTCCACGTCCATGCCCTTGGCGATGGCGGTCTTCACGTATTCCTTGCCGTCGGCCAGGGTGAAGGCCATTTCCAGCGCCTGGTTGGCACCGGCTTCCTGCATGTGGTAGCCGCTGATGGAAATCGAGTTGAACTTCGGCATGTGCTTGGCCGTGTACTCGATGATGTCGCCGATGATCTTCATCGACGGCTCCGGCGGGTAAATGTAGGTGTTGCGCACCATGAACTCTTTCAGAATGTCGTTCTGAATCGTTCCGGCCAGCTGGTCCTGGCTCACGCCCTGTTCTTCGGCGGCCACCACGTAGCCCGCCAGCACCGGCAGCACCGCGCCGTTCATGGTCATGGAGACGCTCACCTTGTCCAGCGGGATGCCGTCGAACAGGATCTTCATGTCCTCCACGCTGTCGATGGCCACGCCGGCCTTGCCCACGTCACCGGTCACGCGCGGGTGGTCGGAGTCGTAGCCGCGGTGGGTGGCCAGGTCGAAGGCCACCGACACGCCCTGCCCGCCCGCGGCCAACGCTTTGCGGTAGAAGGCATTGGACTCTTCGGCGGTGGAGAAGCCGGCATACTGACGGATGGTCCAGGGGCGCACCGCATACATGGTGGCCTGCGGGCCGCGGATGAAGGGTTCAAACCCCGGCAGCGTGTTGGTGTACGGCAGGTTTTGCACGTCCTCGGCCGTGTACAGCGGCTTGACCACGATGCCGTCCGGCGTGGTCCAGTTCAACTGGTCGGGCGAGCCGCCCTTGAGCGATTTGGCCGCGGCGGCTTGCCAGTCGGCCAGGGTAGCGGGCTTGAATTCGGACGAGGACATGCGGGACACCTGAAAAAAACTGTGAACTTCCGAATTTTACATCATTCATAATTATTGATGCAAAATCCTGAGCCAGCCTACAATACTGGTTAGTCACACCGATCCGCCATGTCTGCCCTGTCCCTCACCCCGCGCGCGCTGTACGAAGAAGTCGCCGAACTGCTGCGCCAGCGCATCTTCAACCGCGAGCTGCCGCCGGGGAGCTGGATCGACGAACTCAAGATCGCCGAGGAACTGGGCATCAGCCGCACGCCCCTGCGCGAGGCCATCAAGGTGCTGGCGGCCGAAGGCCTGGTGACGATGAAGGTGCGGCGCGGCGCCTATGTCACCGAAGTATCCGAACAAGACTTGCGCGAAGTTTACGAGCTGCTGTCTTTGCTGGAATCGGACGCGGCCGGCGCCGTCTGCCGACTGGCCACCGACGCCGAACTGGCCACCCTGAAAACCCTGCACGAGGACCTGGAGCGGGCAGCGCAGCCGGGCACCGGCTCGCGCGAACGGTTTTTCGAGCTGAACGAGGCCTTTCACCTGCAGGTGCTGGAACTGGCGCGCAACCGCTGGCGCAAACAGATGGTGGCCGACCTGCGCAAGGTCATGAAGCTCAACCGCCACAGCTCGCTGTTCAAGTCGGGGCGGATCGAAGAATCGCTCAAGGAACACCGCGCCATCCTGGCCGCACTGCTGGAGCGCGACGCCGAGCAGGCCAGCCGCCGCGTGCGCACCCACTTCAGCAACGGCCTGCAGGCCGCGGCCTAAGGCGCGGCGGCGGCCGCCACCGGATCGCTGTGCAGCGGGTCGGTCAGTTGGTCGCGTGCATACGCTTCCTGGGCCAAGGCCAGCACCTCGCGCGGGGGCAAGGGTTTGAGCTTGTGGTTGCTCCACACCTGGCGCCAATGGCGGGCGCCGCGCTGGCCGTGGCGCAGGCCCAACATGTGCCGGGCGATGGCGTACCAAGGCGTGCCGTCCTCGGCCGCTTCGCGCTCCATGTAGTCCACCATCGCCAGTTCCACCGCATCGCGCGACAGCTCCCGCGCCGGTGCGCCCCAGTAGCGCGCGTCCCACTCGGTCATCAGCCAGGGGCGGTAGTACACCTCGCGGCCCAGCATGGCGCCGTCCAGATGCTGCAGGTGGGTGTCGATCTGCGCGTTCGTTTGCACGCCGCCGTTGACCACCAGCGTCAGTTGCGGGAAGTCCTGCTTCAGGCGGTAGGCCAGTTCGTAGCGCAGCGGCGGCACCTCGCGGTTTTCCTTGGGGCTCAGCCCCTGCAGCCAGGCGTTGCGGGCGTGGACGATGAAGACCTCGCAGCCGGCCTCGGCCACGGTGCCCACAAAATCGCGCACAAAGTCGTAGCTCTCGATCTTGTCGATGCCGATGCGGTGCTTGACCGTCACCGGCAGCGACACCGCATCGCGCATGGCCTTGACGCCGTCGGCCACCAGCCGGGGCTCGGCCATCAGGCAGGCGCCGAAGGCGCCGCGCTGCACCCGGTCGCTTGGGCAGCCGCAGTTGAGGTTGATTTCGTCGTAACCCCAGGCCGCCCCCAGGCGGGCGCCGTGCGCCAGGTCGGTCGGGTCGCTGCCGCCCAGTTGCAGCGCGACCGGGTGTTCGGTCTCGTCCCGGCGCAAGTGGCGTCGCGGATCGCCGTGCCGCAGGGCGCCGGTGGTCACCATTTCGGTGTAGAGGCGGGTGTGGCGGGTCAGCAGGCGGTGAAAGTAGCGGCAGTGCTTGTCGGTCCAATCGAGCATGGGCGCCACGCTCAGGCGCCAGGGGCTGATGGGGGTCTCGGGAGAAATCGCGGTCATGGGAGCGATTATCCCTGCGGGCACAAAAAAACCCGCCGAAGCGGGTTTCGGAGTGATGCCTTGCGGCCTCAACCCATGTGCAGACCGCCGTTGCAGGAGAAGTCGGCCCCGGTGGTGAAGCCGGAGTCTTCGCCGGCGAGCCAGGCGACGATGGAGCCGATCTCTTCCGGTGCCCCCAGGCGCTTGACCGGGATGGTGGCGACGATTTTTTCCAGCACGTCCGGACGGATGGCGCGGACCATGTCGGTACCGATGTAGCCCGGGCTGACGGTGTTCACCGTCACGCCTTTGGCGGCCACTTCCTGGGCCAGGGCCATGGTGAAGCCGTGCATGCCGGCCTTGGCGGCCGAGTAGTTGGTCTGGCCAGCCTGGCCTTTTTCACCGTTGACCGACGAGATCTGGATGATGCGACCGAAACCGCGCTCCACCATGTCGGGCACGACCTGTTTGGTCACGTTGAACATGGAGGTCAGGTTGGTGCTGATGACGGCGTTCCAGTCGTCCAGCGTCATCTTGAGGAACATGCGGTCGCGGGTGATGCCGGCGTTGTTCACCAGCACATCGATCGGGCCGTGCTCGGCCTTGGCCTTGGCAAAGGCTTCCACGGTGGAGTCCCAGTCGGCCACGTTGCCCACGCTGGCGTAGAAGGTGTAGCCCAGGGCTTTCTGCTCGTCCAGCCATTTCTGGTAGTCCCGGGTGGGGCCGCAACCGGCGATGACCTTGAAACCGGCCTGGCCCAGGCGTTGGCAAATGGCGGTCCCGATGCCACCCATGCCTCCGGTGACGTATGCGACTTTTTGACTCATGCTCTGCTCCTCTGTGTGTGATGAGTGTGGGGGAAAATTTCAGCGTTCCAGGGTCAGCGACACGCCCATGCCACCGCCGATGCACAGTGCGGCCAGGCCCTTCTTGGCGTCGCGGCGCTGCATTTCGTGCAGCAGTGTGACCAGGATGCGGCAGCCGGACGCCCCGATGGGGTGGCCGATGGCGATGGCGCCGCCGTTGACGTTGACCTTGGCCGGGTCGATGCCCAGCTCCTGGTTCACGGCGCAGGCCTGGGCGGCGAAGGCCTCGTTCAGCTCGAACAGGTCGACGTCGCTGGCGGCCCAGCCGGCGCGTTCCAGCGCCTTGCGCGAGGCCGGCACCGGGCCCATGCCCATGGTCGCCGGGTCCAGGCCGCTGGTGCCGAAGCTCTTGATGGTGGCCAGGGGCTTGAGGCCCAGGGCGGCGGCCTTGCTGGCCTTCATCACCATCACGGCGGCGGCGCCGTCGTTGATGCCCGAGGCGTTGCCGGCGGTGACGCTGCCGGCCTTGTCAAAGGCGGGGCGCAAACCGGCCAGCGCGTCGGCGTTGGTCTTTTTGTTGATGTATTCGTCGGCGTCGAACACCAGCGGGTCGCCCTTCTTTTGGGGGATCACCAGCGGCACGATCTCGTCCTTGAACTTGCCGGCCTCTTGCGCGGCGGTGGCCTTCTGCTGGCTGGCCAGGGCCAGGGCGTCCTGCTGCTCGCGGGTGATGCCGTGGGCCTTGGCCACGTTCTCGGCGGTGATGCCCATGTGGTACTGGTTGTACACGTCCCACAGGCCGTCGACGATCATGGTGTCGACCATCTTCCAGTCGCCCATGCGCTGGCCGTCGCGGCTGCCGTTGAGCACGTGTGGGCTGGCGCTCATGTTTTCCTGGCCACCGGCGATGACGATCTCGCTGTCGCCCCAGGCCACGGCCTGTGCGGCCAGCATCACGGCCTTGAGGCCCGAGCCGCAGACGGCGTTGATGGTCAGCGCCGGGGTTTCCTTGGCGATGCCGGCCTTCATCATGGCCTGGCGCGCCGGGTTCTGGCCTACGCCCGCGGCCAGCACCTGGCCCATGATCACTTCACCGATCTGGTCGGCGCCCACGCCGGTGCGCTCCAGCAGGGCCTTGATGACGGTGGCCCCCAGCTCGGTGGCGGGAATCTTGGACAGGCTGCCGCCAAACTTGCCCACGGCGGTGCGGGCCGCGCCCACGATCACGATGTCTTCCATGCTCTTTCCTTTTGCGGTTGGGGTCAAAAACGGGAGGTCAGGCCTTGGCCTTGACGTAGCGGCCCGGGGCCGGCTCGATGGGTTTGTGCTTGCGGTTGCCGTAGGCCTTGGGCGCGGCCACCAGCTTGCCGGCCTGGCCCTGCAGCCACTCGGCCCAGTCGCCCCACCAGCTGCCCGGGTGCTCGGTGGCCGAGGCGATCCAGGCGTCGGCCGTGGCCGGGAAGTGATGGGCCGGGCCGATCCAGTGGCTGCGCTTGCCCTTGCTGGCCGGGTTGATGACGCCGGCGATGTGGCCCGAAGCCCCCATCACGAAGCGCTTGGGGCCGGTGAAATGCTGGGTGGTGGCGTAGGCCCCGTCGATGGGCACGATGTGGTCTTCGCGCGAACCGTAGATGTACACCGGGATGTCCACCTGGCCGAGGTCGACCTTCTCGCCGCACACCGTGGCCTGGCCCGGGCGGCACAGGCGGTTTTCCAGGTAGGTGTTGCGCAAATACCAAGCGTAGTAGGGGCCAGGCAGGTTGGTGCTGTCGCCGTTCCAGTACAGCAGGTCGAACGGCGGCGGGCTTTCGCCCTTGAGGTAGTTGCCCACCACGTAGTTCCAGACCAGGTCGTTCGGGCGCAGGAAGCTGAAGGTGGTGGCCAGGTCGCGGCCGGGCAGCAGCCCGCCGTTGGCGAACTGCATCTCGCGGAACTTGACGAAGGCCTCGTCGATGAACACGTCCAGGATGCCGGTGTTGCTGAAGTCCAGCAGCGTGGTCAGGAAGGTGGCGCTGTGCACCGGCTTTTCGCCGCGCGCGGCCAGCACCGCCAGGGCCGTGCCCAGCATGGTGCCGCCGACACAGAAACCCAGCGCGTTGATGGTGTCGGCGCCGGTGATCTCGCGGGTGATACCGATGGCCTGGATCACCGCGTCCTCGATGTAGTTGTCCCAGGTCTTCTGGGCGCAGGACTGGTCGGGGTTGCGCCAGCTCACCACAAAGGTGCGGTGGCCCTGCTCCACCGCGTAGCGGATCAGCGAGTTCTCGGGCTGCAGGTCGAGGATGTAGAACTTGTTGATGCAGGGCGGCACCATCAGGAACGGCCGCTCGTAGACCTTGGCGGTCAGCGGCTTGTACTCGATCAGCTGGAACAGATCGTTTTCGTAAACGACCTGGCCTTCGCTGGTGGCGACGTTGCGACCCACCTCGAAGGCGGACTCGTCGGTCATGGACACGTGGCCCTGCTTCATGTCGTGCAGCAGGTTCTGGATGCCCTTGGAAATGCTTTCGCCCTGGGTGTCCAGGGCTTTCTTCTGCGCCTCGGCGTTGAAGGCCATGAAGTTGCTGGGCGCACTGGCGTCGATCCACTGCTGTACCGCAAAATTGATGCGGGCACGGGTCTTGGTGTCGGCGTCGACCGCATCGACCATGGCCATCAGGGTGCGGGCGTTGAGCAGGTAGGCCGCGGCCGCGAAGGACGACAACGGGTTGCTGCCCCAGGCCTCGCTGGCAAAACGGCGGTCTTTCAGGGGTTTGGCCTGCAGGCCCTGGTTCCACAGTTCACCCACCTCGCGCAGGTAGGTCTGCTGGATGCCGATCCACTTTTCGGTGTCGAACTTGACCGGCTGGCCGGTGATCTTGCTGAACAGCTCGGAGATGTTGGCGCTGCTGGGCAAGGCGAACTGGGGGGTGGGCGTGCCGCTGGCCTGGCTGGCTTGCAGCATTTGTGTCCACTGTTGCATCGCCGTCTGCTGGAACTGCTGGGCGGACTGCAGCCAGGGGTTGTCTGGGGTCATGGGTGTCTCCGGGTGGGGAAGCGGCGCGGCGCGAAAGCCTAGGGTTTCGCGTGCAGTGGATGCAGTGTCGAGCAAGGAACTTCCAACTGCCTGACAATGGCGGAATCTGGGGCAATCCCGCGAAAACGGTAGCACATGTATTTGGTCATTCTTGCCTGGCTGTACGTCGCCGTTCTGATGGCGCTGGCCGAAGCCATGAGCCACAACGGCACCCTCCTCGGAGCTATTGTCACCTTTTTTCTTTACGGTTTGATGCCAATCGCATTGGTGGTTTACCTGATGGGTACGCCCTTGCGACGCAAGGCGCGTGCCAGGCAGGAAGCCGCGGCACAGGTGACCACCGGGGCCCTGCCCGCGGGGTTGGAGACCACCCCCTCAGTCACGCCAGATGCAGGCGGCGAAGCGCCCGGTGCTGCCGAGGCGGGCGGCGTCGCGCCGGTGGGAAAACAGCCGTGACGGCTGGGCCACGGTGCACCAGGCGGGGCTGCTGTCGTTGCCACTGAGGCGCTTGAACCCCAAGGCCTGCAAGCGCCGCCGGGCCAGCCAGGCCAGGTCGGCCCAGTGCTTGCCTGGATGGTCCGGCACAGGGCGAAAGCCGGCCGTGGCGCCGGGGTCGTGTTGCACGAAAGCGGTGCGCACCTCCTCGCCCACCTCAAACGCTTGCGGCCCGATGCACGGCCCTAGCCACACCGTCAGCGCGGCCCGATCCGCCCGGGCCTGAGCGGCCGGCCAGGCCTGCACCAGCGCCTCCAGCACGCCCTGCCCCGCCACGCCGGCCAGCCCGCGCCAGCCGGCGTGGACGGCGGCCACGCTGGCGCCGTCCGGCGCGGCCAGCAGCAGGGGCAGGCAGTCGGCCACCATCATGGTGCAGGCCAGGCCCGGTGCGTCGGTCCAGCTGGCGTCGGCTTCCAGGCCCTGGGGGCTGTTGGGGGTCAGGCGCACCACCGTGGCGCCGTGCACCTGGCGGCAAAACACCGGCGTGGCGCCCAGGCCCTGTGCCAGCTCGGCACGGTGGATGGCCACCGCTTGGGGGTCGTCGCCCACGTGGTCGCCCAGGTTGAAGCCGGCCCAGGGGCCTTGCGAGTGCCCGCCCAGCCGGGTGGTGTGGCCGGCCTGGACGCCGGCGGGCCAATCGGCCACGGCCGGTTGCCAGCTGGCCCAGGCGGGGGTGTCCGGCGCCGCGGTCACGGCTGGGCGTCGGGGCAATGGCGCGGGTGGGCGCGCTCAAAGGCGTCCAGACGCATGCAGGCCTCGTAGGCGCGCAGGGTCAGGGGCAGGTCCTCGTACACCAGGCCAAAGCGCTGGCCGTTGACCACCTGGGGCACCAGGCAGCAATCGGCCAGGGTCGGGGTGTCGCCGTAGGAATACACCGAAGGCGGCAGGTCCGACGCGGCGCGCAGCGCCTGCAGGTCTTGCAGCCGGCGCTCGTAGGCGCGCAGCCCTTCGCGCACCCAGTGGTTGTACCAGTCGGCGCGCTGCGCCTCGGTCAAGCCCAGCGGCCCGCCCAGGTACTGCAGGATGCGCAGGTTGTTCACCGGGTGCACCTCGCAGGCGATGGTCTGGGCCAGGGCGCGCACCCGGGCGCGGCCCAGCGGATCGGCCGGCAGCAGGGGCGGCGTGGGGTGGGTCTCGTCCAGGTATTCGATGATGGCCATAGACTGGCTCAGCAGCGCCTCGTCCGGCTGGCCCTGCACGTCCAGCACCGGCACCAGGGTGTCGGGGCTGATGGCGCGGTAGGCGTCCTGGCGGTGCTCGCCCTGGGCCAGGTGCACCGGGACGTAGTCGTAGGACAGGCCCTTGAGGTTCAGGGCGATGCGCACCCGGAAGGAGGTGCCCGAACGGAAGTAGTTGTACAAGCGCATGCGGCCAGTCTAACGCCGGTCGCAGCCGCCCGCCCACCTCATGACGGGGGGGCGCCCACCACCTTGCGCAGCAGCCGGCCCAGTTCGTCCGCCTCGGCCGGGGTGAGCGCTTGCAGCAGACGGGCCTGGGACCGCGCGATCGGCGCACGCAAGGCCTCCACCACCCGCTCGCCCTCGGCGGTGATCCAGAGCAGCCGGCGGCGGCGGTCCCGGGGGTCGCGCTCGCGGCGCAGCCAACCCTTGCCCTCCAGCCGTTCGATCACCGACCCCGAAGTGGCCGGGTCCAGCGCCACCCGCTGGGCCAGGGTCACCTGGTCCAGCCCGGGGCCGTCGATGAGGGCGTTGAGCATGGCGAACTGCACCTGGGTCACGTCGTGCCCGGCGGCTTCGGCCATGAACAGGGCGACGGACGTCTGGTGGGCGCGGCGGATCAGGTGCCCGGGCGCGGCCGCAAAGTCGAAACTCTCCATGCCCGCATTGTGCCGCCGTGGCCGGTCACATTTCGCCACCAATTTGGCGTACAGTGCGTGAACCCTCGGGGCTGGCGGCCATCAGACCCTAATAACCCACCAGGCCGTCGCCGGTGTTCCATCCCCTCGTCGTTGAAGGAGACAACCCCCATGATCCAGCGCAGAAGCCTGCTGCAATCGGGCGCCGCCATCGCCCTGGGCGCCCCCGCCCTGATCGGTTTCGCCCAGCAGAGCGTGACCTTGAAATTCCACACCTTCATGTCGCCCACCTCCAACGTGTGGCTGAACATGCACAAGGCGTGGATGGACAAGGTGGAGAAAGAGTCTGCCGGCCGCATCAAGTTCGAGGCCTACCCGGCCATGCAGTTGGGCGGCTCGCCGGTGCAACTGTTCGACCAGGCCAAGGACGGGGTGGTCGACATCGTCTGGACCCTGCCGGGCAACACGCCGGGCCGTTTCCCGCGCACCGAGGTGTTCGAGCTGCCCTTCATGATGAGCAACGCCGAGGCCACCTCCAAGGCCTTCTGGGAATTCATCCAGACCCAGGCGCCCGACGAGTACCGCGGCGTCAAGACCCTGGCGTTGCAGGTGCACGGCCCGGGCATGCTGCACACCAAGAACAAGGTCATCCAGCACCCGGACGACCTGCGCGGCCTGAAGATGCGCGGCCCCACCCGCCAGATCACCAAGCTGCTGAGCAACCTGGGCGCCTCGCCGGTGGGCATGCCGCTGCCGCAAATCCCGGACGCCCTGTCCAAGGGTGTGATCGACGGCTGCGCCATCCCCTGGGAGGTGGTGCCGTCGGTGAAGGTGCACGAACTGACCCAGTTCCACAGCGAATTCGACCCCAAGGGCGGCGCGCTGTACACCGCCACCTTCGTGATGGCGATGAACCAGCGCAAGTACGACAGCCTGCCGCCGGACCTGAAGAAGGTGATCGATGCCAACAGCGGCCTGGCCACCTCGGCCTTCCTGGGCCGGGTGCAGCAGGGCGGCGATGCGCCGGCACGCAAGCTGGCGGTGGAACGCGGCAACAAGATCCACACCATCGGCCTGGCGGAGTCGCAGGAATTCCGCCGCCGTGCGCGCCAGGTGGAGGTGGAGTGGGTGCAGGACATGGACAAGCGCGGCTTCAACGGCCGCGAACTGCTGAACGCGGCGCGTGCGCTGATCGACAAACACAGCAGGGCCTGACCCCTGCCCTGCGCGGACCACGGCCCTTCGGGGCCGTTTTTGTGGGTATCGCACACGCACTACACTCCAGCACATGTTTCGCGCCCCCATCCAACACTGCCGCCAATGCGGCACGGCCGTTGAACACCGCATCCCCGACGATGGCGACACCAAGGTTCGGGCGGTGTGCCCGAGCTGCGGCACCATCCACTACGAAAACCCGCTCAACGTGGTGGGCACGGTGCCGCATTGGGGCCCCACCGGCGAGCAGGTGCTGCTGTGCAAGCGCAACATCGAGCCGCGGCTGGGCAAGTGGACGCTGCCGGCCGGTTTCATGGAGCTGAACGAAACCACCGCCGAAGGGGCGATGCGCGAAACCCACGAAGAAGCCGGCGCGCAGATCGAGATGCAGGGCCTGTTCACCCTGCTCAACGTGGCCCGGGTGGGCCAGGTGCACCTGTACTACCGCGCGCGGCTGCTGAGCGACCGTTTCGAGCCGGGCCACGAAACCCAGGAAGCGCGGCTGTTCACCGAGGCCGAGATTCCTTGGGAGGAACTGGCCTTTCGCACCGTCAAGGAAACGCTGGAGCGCTACTTCGAGGACCGGCGCAAGGGCCACTTCGGCGTGCACACCGGCGACATCGCCTAAGCGCCTAAGCGCCTAAGCGCCTGACGACAGGCCGGCGGGCGCTGCGCTTTAGCGCGGGCGGGTGTAATCGCGCGCCAGCGCTTCAAGCGCGTGCGCCGACATGGGTTTGCCCAGCAGGTAACCCTGCACCTCGTTGACGCCCACCGCCTCGATGAAGTCGCACTGGCGCTGGGTCTCCACGCCCTCGGCGATGACCGACATGCCCAGCGCCTGCGCCAGCACCACGATGGCACGCACGATGGCGCGGTCGCCCATGGACTGGGTGATGTCGGTGACGAAGGCCCGGTCGATCTTGATGACGTCGATCGGGAACTTCATCAGGTAGGCCATGGACGAGTGACCGATGCCGAAGTCGTCAATGGCGATCTGGAAGCCGGCCTGGCGGAATTCCTCCAGCAGCTGGATGGAGTGTTCCACGTCCTGCATCGCCAGGCTTTCGGTGATCTCCAGTTCGATCAGGCGGGGCGACGCCCCGGCGCTGCGGCAGGCGTGGGCCACCGTGTCGAACAAGCCGAGCGACAGGAACTGGCGCGGCGACAGGTTGATGCCGATGCGCAGGTTCAGGCCCTGGCGCTCCCAGGCGGCGGCCTGGCGGCAGGCCTCCTGCACCACCCAGGCGCCGACCTCGTGGATCAGCCCGGTTTCTTCCAGCAAAGGCACGAAATGCACCGGCGGCACCACGCCCAGTTCCGGGTGGCGCCAGCGGATCAGGGCCTCGGCGCCGGTGATGCGGCCAGAGGCGAAGTCCAGCTGCGGCTGGTACAGCAGGAAAAATTCCTGGCGCTCCAGCGCCTTGTGCAGGCCGCGCTCCAGCTCCAGCTGGGCGCGCTGCTGGCGCGCCACCTCGGGGTCGCTGCTGGCACGCAGGCAGGGCTGGCCGGTGCGGCGGGCGTTGCGCTGGGCTTCCTGGGCGTGCTTGAGCAGGGCGTCGGCGTCGGACACGTCGCCCGGGAACACCGCAAAACCCGCCGACAAGGCCAGAAACAGCTCGTGTTCGGCCAGCCGGAACGGTTCGGACAATTTGCCCAGCAAGGCCTGGAAGCGCTGGGCGGCACTGGCCTCGTCGGTGGCCACCACCATCACCGCGAACTCGTCGCCGCCGATGCGCGCCACCTCGGCCCCGACCGGCCCGACGGCGTCTTTCAACCGTTGGCCCACCAGGCTGAGCAACTTGTCGGCCAAGGCTTCGCCCAGGCTGTCGTTGTAGCGGCCAAAGCGCGACAGGTCGATGGTGCCGACCAGCAGCACGTTGCGCTGCTGGACGCGGAAGCTGTCCATGGCGTTGCGCACCTGCAGCAGGAACAGGCGGCGGTTGCCCAGGCCGGTCAGCTCGTCGTGCATCGCCAGGAAATCGACCAGGGCCTCGGTGCGGCGGCTGTCGGTCAGGTCCTGGAACACACCGAACACCCGCTGGGCGTCTTCGCCCTGGGTGCCGCGTTCGCCCACCAGGCGCAGCACGCGTTCACCGCCCGGCGCCAGCAGGCGGAACTCCAGGTCGAGCTTGGTGCCGGTTTCGCGGGCACGCTCCAGCCCGGCCATGAGCCGCTTGCGGTCGTCGGGGTGGGCCCGCTCCCCCAGGGCCGACAGGTCGCGCAGCTGGTGGGCGGCCACCCCGGTGAGCAGTTCCAGCTCGTCGGACCAGTCCAGGGCACCGCTGTCCAGGCTCCATTCCCAATG
>NZ_JAAQQT010000700.1:2259-17834 GCF_011742065.1 Aquabacterium sp. A08 | reverse complement strand
TCGCTGCGGCGGTCGTACACGCCGTGGAACAGCTTGCCCATGCCCACCGGCCAGGTGAAGGGCACCACCGTCATGCCGAGTTCGCGTTCGATCTCGTCCATCACGTCCAGCGGCGCCTGCACCTCGCGGTCCATCTTGTTCACGAAGGTCAGGATGGGCGTGTTGCGCGCACGGCACACCTGCAACAGGCGGCGGGTCTGCGGTTCCACGCCGTTGGCCGCGTCGATCACCATCAGCGCCGCGTCCACCGCGGTCAGCACGCGGTAGGTGTCTTCGGAAAAGTCCTGGTGGCCGGGCGTGTCGAGCAGGTTGATCACGCAGTCGCGGTATTCCATCTGCATCACGCTGGAGGCCACGGAAATGCCGCGCTGCTTTTCGATCTCCATCCAGTCGGAGGTGGCATGGCGCGCGGCCTTGCGCGCCTTCACGGACCCGGCGATGTTGATGGCGCCCGAGAACAGCAGCAGCTTCTCGGTCAGCGTGGTTTTACCGGCGTCGGGGTGCGAAATGATGGCAAAGGTGCGGCGACGGCGCACCTGGTGTTCGATCTCAGACATGGGGCGGAATTATCCCGCACCCGGCCTGGGCACGGCCGTCAGCCCAGCGCCAGCGCCGCCGCCGTGCCCAGTGCCCCGGCCAGCCCCGCCAGCGTGGCGCCCAGCAGCACCGGCCGGCCCAGCGCGCCGCCCCCGGTGCTCCAGGCGATGCCGGCCTTGACCAGGGTGTTGCTCAGCGCCGCCAGGCCAATGGCCAGGGCCGTGGTGGCGGCCGCCGCCCCGCCGCTGTCGGGCTGGCGGGCCAGCGAAATGACGATGGCGTCCACGTCCGCCAGGCCCGAGACGGCCGACAGCACCAGCACCCCCTGTGCGCCCAGCGCCTCGCGGGCGGCCGGCACCAGCACCGCCATCAGCGCCAGAAAAGCGCCAAACCCCAGCGCCGTGCCCAGCCCGGAGGTGGGGCCCAGCGGGGGCGCCTGCGGCGCCGCCGGGTCGTCCGCGGCCGGGGCGGTTGGCGGGGCGGGCGTGCGCCACGCCAGCGCGGCGCTGAATGCCAGCAGGGCCAGGGCCGGCGCCAGCAGGGTGGCCCCCAGCGTGGCCAGCAGGCCGGGCTGGATGGCCGCGATCAGCCCCGCCATGCGCAGGAACATCACGCCCCAGGCGGCCAGGGTGCCGGCCGCCGCAGCCGGGGCCAGCGCCGGTTGGGCGCGGGCGTAGCGGGCCAGGGCCAGCGTCGCGGCGGTGGACGACGCCAGCCCGCCCAACCACCCCGTCCACAGCAGGCCGCGGTGGGTGCCGGTCATGCGGATGGCCCAATGCCCGCTCAGCGACAGGCCGGTGATCAGCACCACCGCCCACCACAGCTCGTGCGGGTTCCAGGCGTCGTAGGGGCCGTAGCCCTGGTTCGGCAGGTTGGGCAGGATCACCACCGTCAGCACCAGCAGTTGCAGCGCGGCGCTCAGCTCGCGGTGGTCGATCGCGCGCAGCCAGCCGTGCAGCGTCGGCTTGAGGTCCAGCAGCACCGATACCACCACCGCCGCCGCGAAGGCCAGCGCCACCCCGCCCGCGGCGGCGTAGGCGCCCAGCAGCAGCGTCAGCAGCATGGCCACCGCGCTGGTCACGCTGACCTTGTGGCTGTGGCGCGCCGCCTGCCCGTAAGACACCGCCAGCAGCAGCGCCACGCCCAGCAGTGCGGCCACCAGCGGCCACGGCCCGAAGCGCGGCAGCCAGCTGCCCAGCACCCCGCCCAGCAGCCCCACCAGCGCAAAGGTGCGCAGTCCGGCCACCCGGCCGCCTTCGGGCAGGTCGCGTTCCTGCCAACCGCGTTGCAGCCCGATCAGCAGGCCGATCAGCAGCGAAGCGCCCAAACCCAGCGCGTCAGGGGGGAGGTGTGTGGCGTCCATGGGCGAGTGCAGTGGACCGCCCGGGGCCGGGGGCGACCGTGGCGGTGCGCCTCCATGGTACGCGGCCTGGCCGTCTTTGTCTGCCACCGGCGGTGCCCGCCCCGCCCCGGGCCGCGCGTCCGGGTCTATGCCCGACAATCGCCCCATGCACCCGAACGCCTTGCTGGACCACGCCGCCGACCTCGTCGAGCAGGTGCTGTCCTTCCAACACCCCGCCGACGCCACCGCCGCCCGCTACTTCAAAGAACACCGCCAGCTCGGCCCGCGCGAACGCCACGCCCTGTCCGACACGGTCTACGCCGTGCTGCGCGAGTGGCCGCGCCTGCAGTGGTGGCTGCGCCAGGCCCCGGAGGAGGCGCCCGCCCCCAAAGGCCAGACGCCGGCCCGCCGCCAGGCGCGCCGCCTGGCCCTGCTGGCGCGCCGCGACGACACCCCCTGGCCCGACGCCGCCACCGAGGCCGAACGCGCCTGGCTGGCCACCTGCCTGCCCGACGCCCTGCCGCGCGAAGCCCCACCCCAGGCGCACCACCTGCTGCCGCCCTGGTTGGGCGAACGCCTGCAGGCCGAGCTGGGCGACGCTTTCCCCGCCCTGGCCGCCGCCCTGAACCAGCCCGCGCCGCTGGACCTGCGCGTCAACCCGCTCAAGGCCAAGCGCCCTGCCGTGCTGCAGCAGCTGGCCGCCGCCGGCCACGCGGCCGAGCCCACGCCGTACTCGCCCTGGGGCGTGCGGCTGCAGGGCAAGCCCGCGCTCCAGCGCGAAGCGCTGTTCCAGAGCGGCGCCGTCGAGGTGCAGGACGAAGGCTCGCAGCTGCTGGCCCTGTTGCTGGAAGCCAAGCGCAACGAGGTGGTGGTGGACTTCTGTGCCGGGGCCGGCGGCAAAACCCTGGCCCTGGGCGCGGTGATGCGCAACACCGGCCGGCTTTACGCTTTCGACACCTCGGCCCACCGGCTGGACGCCCTAGCGCCGCGCCTGCAACGTAGCGGCCTCAGCAACGTCTTCCCCATGGCGATTGCCCACGAGCAGGACGAGCGCGTGCTGCGCCTGCGCGGCAAGGCCGACCGGGTGATGGTGGACGCGCCCTGTTCCGGCCTGGGCACCCTGCGCCGCAACCCCGACCTGAAGTGGCGCCAGAAGCCCCAGGCCGTGGCCGAACTGGCCGAGCTGCAGGGCCGCATCCTGGCCAGCGCGGCGCGGTTGGTCAAACCGGGCGGGCGCCTGGTGTACGCCACTTGCAGCCTGCTGCCCGAAGAAAATGAGGCCGTGGCCGCCGCCTTCGGTGCCGCCCACCCGCGCGACTTCCAGCCGCTGCCGGTGGAGGAACTCCTGCGCCACGCCGGCGTCGAACAAGCCGAGGGGCTGTGCCGGTCTGGATACCTGCGGCTGTGGCCCCACCTGCACCACACCGACGGCTTTTTCGCCGCGGTGTGGGTCAAGAAACCCTGAATCCACTGTGGCGGCGCCTGGCCGCAGCCCGTGCCCGATTTGGTGTTTTGACCACCCCGACCTAAAATCGGGGGCTATGCCGCCGCGGCCCATGCCCGGTGCGCGTGCTTTTTTCCTAGTCAAAGGACATACATGTCTGTGATCGAATCGGGCTGGAACGGGCTCATCGCCCTGTTGTCGAACGGCCTCACCGGCGCGACCTGGTGGCAGGTGCTCATCGTGGCCTTGGTCATGACGCACATCACCATCGTCAGCGTCACCCTGTTCCTGCACCGCCACCAGGCCCACCGCGCGCTGGACCTGCACCCCGCCGTGGCGCACTTTTTCCGCTTCTGGCTGTGGATGACCACCGGCATGCTCACCAAGGAGTGGGCCGCCATCCACCGCAAACACCACGCCAAGTGCGAACAGGACGGCGACCCGCACAGCCCGCAGGTGTTCGGCATCAAGAAGGTGTTCTGGGAAGGCGCCGAGCTGTACCGCGCCGAAGCCAAGAACCAGGACACCCTGGACCGCTACGGCCACGGCACGCCCGACGACTGGATGGAGCGCAACGTCTACACCCGGCACTCGCGCCTAGGCGTGAGCCTGATGCTCATCCTCGACGTCGCCCTGTTCGGCGCGCTGGGTCTGGCCGTGTGGGCGGTGCAGATGGCCTGGATCCCGTTCTGGGCCGCCGGCGTCATCAACGGCATCGGCCACTTCTGGGGGTACCGCAACTTCGAGGCCACCGACGCCAGCACCAACGTCTCGCCCTGGGGCATCATCGTGGGTGGCGAGGAACTGCACAACAACCACCACACCTACCCGACGTCGGCCAAGTTCTCGGTCAAACCCTACGAGTTCGACATCGGCTGGCTCTACATCAGCATCCTGGCCAAGTTCGGCCTGGCCAAGCCCAAAAAGACCCCGCCCAAGCTCGCCTTTGGCGACGTCAAGCCGGTGGCTGACGAAAAGACGCTGGAAGCCATCATCGCCAACCGCTACGAGGTGATGGCCGGTTACGCCCGCCAGATGCGCGCGACGGTGCAGGCCGAGGTCGATGCCCTCAAAGCCCGCAGCGCCGACGCGTCCATGCTGGAGGCCGCCCGCCGCTGGCTGCACCGCGACGACGACAAGGTGCCCGCCAAGTACCAGGCCAAGGTGGCCCAGGTGCGCGCCGCCCACCCGGCGCTGGCGCAGATGCACGCCATGCGCGAAGAGTTGCGCCAGCTCTGGTCCAACACCTCGCACAACCGCGAACAGCTGGCCAAGGACCTGCAGGCCTGGTGCCGCCGCGCCGAGGAAAGCGGCATTGCCGCCCTGCGCGACTACTCCGTCAAGCTGCGCGCGGTGCGCCTGGCCTGAGGTCAGCGTTCGCTGGAAAACGCGGCGAACTTCTCCACCTTGCGGGTGGGGCCCGACACGATCAGCAGGTCCCCCGGCAGGATCACCGTGTCGGGTTTGGCGTGGCGGAAGTCCTGGTTCTGCCGCTTCACGCCCACCACCGTCACCCCAAAGCGCTCGCGCACCGACGACTCGGCCAGCGAGCGGTTCTGGGCCGGCAGCGGTGCGCGGATCTTGGCGATGGCAAAGCCGTCGTCGAACTCGATGTAGTCCATCATCCGGCCCGTGATCAGGTGCGCCACCCGCGCGCCCATGTCGGCCTCGGGGTAGACCACGTGGTGCGCGCCGATGCGCTGGGCGATCTGGCCGTGCTCGGTGGTCAGTGCCTTGACCCAGATGTCCCGGATCTCCAGCTCTGTCAGCGCCATCACCGTCATCAGGCTGGCGGCCAGGTCGGTGCCGATGCCGACGATGGCATGGGCGAAGTCGGCCACGCCCAGCTGGCGCAGCACCTGCACATTGGTGCCGTCGGCCTGCACCGCGTGGGTCAGCCGGTCGGCCCAGGCCTGCACCGGTTCTTCCTCGGCGTCGATGCCCATGACGTCGTGCCCCAGCCGCACCAGCGACTGCGCCACGGCGCTGCCGAAGCGCCCCAGCCCGATGACGACCACGCTGTCGCCCTGCGAAAAGGCGTGCTGTTCGGTGAACAATTTACCCAACAATTGGATGCTCCTCGGGGTAGCGGTAAGGCATGCGGTGCTCGCCCAGGGCGAGCGACGCGGCCAGGGTGATGGTGCCGACCCGGCCCACGTACATCAGCAGCGTCAGCATGAGCTGGCTGGCCGGGGGCAGGTCGGCGGTGATGCCGGTGGACAGGCCGACCGTGCCAAAGGCCGACACCACCTCGAAAATGATCTGGTCGGTGGGTATGGCGGTGCCGCGCAGCAGCACCAGCGTGCCCAGCACCACCATGCTGCTGCCCAGCACCAGCACGGTGATGGCCTGGCGCTGCGCCGCCGGCGAGATCCGCCGGCCAAAGGCTTCGGTGTCGCTGCGGCCCCGGACTTCGGCCACCACCAGCAGCACCAGCACCAGGAAGGTGCCCACCTTCACCCCCCCGGCGGTGCCGGCGCTGCCGCCGCCGATGAACATGAGGAAGTAGTGCAGTGCCCAACTTTCATGGCTCAGCGCGGCAATGTCGAGCGCGTTGAAGCCGGCGGTGCGCGCCGACACCGACACGAAAGCGGCGTTGAGCGCCTTGTCCAACCAGCCCATGGGCCCCAGCGTGCCGGGGTTGGACCACTCGAACCACAGGGTGCAGACAAAGCCGAACAACAGCAGTCCCGCCGTGCCCAGCAGGGTCAGCTTGGTGTGCAGCGACCAGTGGTGCGGGTCGTTCGGCCGGCTGCGCATGTCGTGCAGCACGGGGAACCCCAGCCCGCCCACCACGATGGCGAACATCACTGGGGTCAGCACCCAGGCGTCGGTCTGGTAGCGCGTCAGGCCGTCGGCATGGATGGAAAACCCCGCGTTGTTGAAGGCCGAGACCGCGTGGAATAGGCCGCTCCAGGCGGCCTCGGACCAGGGCAGTCCGTAACTCAGGTGCAGCCGGCCGGCCAGCACCGCGGCCATCAGCAGTTCGCACACCAGCGTCACGCCGAACACCAACTTGGCCACGCTGGTCACGTCGCCCAGGCCCACCACATGGGTTTCTGCCTGCGTGATCAGCCGGCTGCGCAGCCGCAAGGACCGGTTGACCAGCAGGCCGAGCAGGGTGGCGGCGGTCATCATGCCGAAACCGCCGAGTTGGAACAGCCCCAAGATCACGGTCTGGCCCCAGACCGTCCAGTAGGTGCCGGTGTCCACCACCACCAGGCCGGTCACGCACACCGCCGAGACCGCGGTGAAAAAGGCCGTCAGCCAGGGGGCCGACACGCCCTGCGCCTGCGCCTGGGGCAGCATCAGCAGGCCCGTGCCCACCAGGATCGCCAGTGCGAACACCAGGGCCACCGTTCGGGTGGGATGGAGCAGGGTTTTCATGGGGGAGGGGCGTCGGCGATGGCGCGATTCTAGACCGCCGTGGCCGGGCACAAAAAAACCGCTGGGGAGCCAGCGGTTTTTGGGGGTCAGCGCCGAATCACTTCAGCTTGACTTCTTTGTAGTCCACATGCTTGCGAGCTTTCGGATCGAATTTCACGATCAGCATCTTCTCGGGCATGGTTTTCTTGTTTTTGGTGGTCGTGTAGAAGTGACCGGTGCCGGCAGTGGATTCCAGCTTGATTTTTTCGCGTCCGCCTTTGGTTGCCATGGTTCAGCTCCTTAACGATTAGGCTTGGCCACGTGCGCGCAGGTCGGCGAGCACAGCATCGATACCGTTTTTGTCGATCAGACGCAGGGCAGCGCCGGAGACGCGCAGGCGCACCCAGCGGTTCTCGCTCTCGACCCAGAAACGGCGGGACTGCAGGTTCGGCAGGAACCGGCGCTTGGTTTTGTTGTTGGCGTGGGAAACGTTGTTCCCGACCATGGGCTTCTTGCCCGTGACTTCACACACGCGTGCCATGATGGACACTCCAGTAAAAATTAACGGCTGTACGCCGCACCTCGCCCACGTCCTGTGTTGTGCCGACTGCCCCACGACCTTCTCAGGCGGTGTGGACGGCTCCGGCTCGCGGGCGGTTGAAATTGGAGCGGCTGGGCAAGCCCAAACGCACCAAACCCAACATTCTACATCGATGAGGCGTTTGAGTCCAGTGAGGCTGTGCCCGGAACGCCACGGTCGGCGCGCTAACATCGGTGCATCTTGGGTACGCCCGTCCAGCCGCATGATCGTTCGCCCCAAACAACATTGGTTCCGTCTGGTTTTCGTGTGGCACGGCTCGGTCCTGCACAAAATCCTGTCGCGGCTGCTGCTCATCGGCGCGGTGGGAGTGGGGGCCGTGCTGGCCATGCCGCAGCTGGCCGCCTGGGACCTGCACATGTCCACGGCGCCGTTCAGCCTGATCGGCATCGCGCTGGCCATTTTTCTGGGCTTTCGCAACAGCGCCAGTTACGACCGTTTCTGGGAAGCCCGCAAGTTCTGGGGGGCCTTGCTGGTCAACGCCCGCGCCCTGCTGCGCCAGGCCCAGACGCTGACCTGCCGCGGCCCCGGCGACCCCGAGGTGCGCGCCCTGGCCGCTTTGCTGATCGCTTTTGCCTGCCAGCTGAAGCACCAGCTGCGCCGCACCCCGGGGCAGGGCGACCTGGATCGCCTGTTGCCGCCGACCTTGGCCCAACGCCTGGGCCGGGCCGAATACGCCTGTGTGCTGCTGCTGCGCGACATGGGGCGGTGGGTGCAGGCGCAGCACGCCGCCGGCCGCCTGTCCGAAGAGGGCGTGCGGGCCATGGACAGCAACCTCAACGAGCTGACCGCCTGCCATGGCGGTTGCGAGCGCCTGGCCAGCACCCCCATTCCCTACGCCTACAGCGTGTTGCTGCACCGCACGGTCTACGTCTACTGCGCGCTGCTGCCCTTCAGCCTGCTGGACGCGGTGGGCGTGCTCACGCCGCTGATCGCGGTGTTCATCTCCTACGCCTTCATGGCCTTGGACGCCATCGCCAGCGAGTTGGAGGAGCCCTTCGGCACCGAGCCCAACGACCTGGCGCTGGATGCGCTGTGCATCACCGCCGAGCGCACCCTGCTGGAGATGTGCGACGTGGCCGAGCTGCCAGCGCCCTTGCAGCCCCGCGCCGACCACGTGCTGACCTGAGCCTGCCGCCGCCGGGCGCGGCTCCGTCGGGGTCAGGCGCTGGGGTGCTGCTCCAGGAAGCGCTGCGCGTCCAGCGCGGCCATGCAGCCGGTGCCGGCGCTGGTGATGGCCTGGCGGTAAATGTGGTCCTGCACGTCGCCGGCGGCGAACACGCCGGGCACGCTGGTTTGGGTGGCAAAGCCCTGCTGGCCGCCGTGGGTCTTCAGGTAGCCATCGTGCATCTCCAGCTGGCCTTTGAAGATCTCGGTGTTCGGGCTGTGGCCGATGGCGATGAAGCAGCCCTGCAGCTGGATGTCTTCGGTGGCGCCGGTCTGCACGTGCTTGACGCGGATGCCGGTCACGCCCGTCTTGTCGCCCAGCACTTCGTCGAGCACATGGAACACCTTGAGTTCGATCTTGCCTTCGCGCACCTTCTCCATCAGCTTGTCCACCATGATGGCTTCGGCGCGGAAGGTGTCGCGGCGGTGCACCAGCGTGACCTTGCTGGCGATGTTGCTCAGGTACAGCGCCTCTTCCACGGCGGTGTTGCCGCCGCCGACCACGCACACCTCTTGGCCGCGGTAGAAGAAGCCGTCGCAGGTGGCGCAGGCGCTCACGCCCTTGCCCATGAAGGCTTCTTCCGACGGCAGGCCCAGGTAACGGGCCGAGGCACCGGTGGCGATGATGAGGCTGTCGCAGGTGTAGGTGCCGCTGTCGCCGGTCAGGGTGAAGGGGCGCTGGGACAGATCGACCGCGCTGATGTGGTCGAACACGATCTCGGTCTTGAAACGCTCGGCGTGCTCCAGAAAGCGCTGCATCAGGTCCGGGCCTTGCACGCCGTGCACGTCGGCGGGCCAGTTGTCCACTTCGGTGGTGGTCATGAGCTGGCCACCCTGGGCCATGCCGGTGATGAGCAGCGGGTTCAGGTTGGCGCGGGCGGCGTAGACGGCGGCGGTGTAGCCGGCGGGGCCGGAGCCGAGGATGAGGACTTTGGCGTGTTTCATGGGCGGGTGGGGAGCGTTCGTTGGGTCAAGGCGTATTGTAGAAAGGGCGGTCTGACCCCGTACGGGGTCGGTTAAGCTTGCATGTGCGTTTATGACCTATTCCCTGAACACCCTCAACGGCGACGCCGCCCACGCCGCCCCCAGCGGGCTGCGGCGCTTTGCCCAGGAAATCTCGTTGGTGCTGGGCGCGGTGGCGCTGCTGTTCTGGCTGATCGCCTTGTTGAGCCACAGTCTGGCCGACCCGGCTTGGTCCACCTCGGGCACCGGCCCGGCCGTGAACAACTGGGGCGGGCGCCTCGGCGCGGTGCTGGCCGACCTGTCCTACTACCTGGGGGGCATGTCGGTCTGGTGGGCGGTGCTGGCCGCGGGCCGCGCCTGGCTGGCGGCGCTGGCCCGCTGGTTGCGTGCGCACGCCCCGGCCGCGGCGGCCGATGCGCTGCCCTGGTGGCACACCTCGGGTCGGCAGCGCGCGCTGTTTTGGCTCGGTCTGGGTCTGCTGCTGTCGGCCAGCAGCGTGCTGGAGTGGGGCCGGCTGCACCGCTGGGACGCGTTGCTGCCCGGGCAGGCCGGCGGGGTGCTGGGTCAGCTGCTGGGGCCGTGGGCCGCGCGCTGGCTGGGCTTCACCGGGTCGGCGCTGCTGGCCCTGTCGCTGCTGGTGCTGGCCTCGGCCTGGGTGTTCCGCTTCAGCTGGGGGCAGTGGGCGGAGGTCTGTGGCCGCACCCTGGACGGCTGGTTCGACAGCCGCCGCGAACGGCGCGAGGCCGACGAGGACCAGCGCATCGGCCAGCAGGCGGCACGCGAACGCGAACAACAGGAGGCCCGCTACAGCGTCGAGCACCCGGCCCACGAACCCCACTTGGCGCCGTCCCCGGACGGCGCCGGCGAAGGCGATGACGGGACCGGGACCGCGCCCCCGCGCGCCCGCGCCCCCCGGGCCGTGGCGGCCAAGGCGGTGCAGATCGAACCCACCCTGGCCGAGGTGCCGCCCAGCACCCGGGTGGTGAAAGAACGGCAAAAACCGCTGTTTGCCGAGATCCCCGACTCCAAACTGCCGCAGGTGGACCTGCTGGACGCGGCCGGCAAGCAGCCGTCCACCGTCTCGCCGGAGACGCTGGAGATGACCAGCCGGCTGATTGAGAAAAAGCTGCGCGACTTTGGCGTGGAGGTGGCGGTGGTCGCGGCCCAGCCGGGCCCGGTCATCACCCGCTACGAGATCGAGCCGGCCACCGGCGTCAAGGGCGCGCAGGTGGTCAACCTGGCGCGCGACCTGGCGCGCTCGCTGTCGCTGGTCAGCATCCGGGTGATCGAGACCATTCCGGGCAAGAACCTGATGGCGCTGGAGCTGCCCAACGCCAAGCGCCAGACCATCAAGCTCAGCGAAATCCTGGGCTCGCAGGTCTACGCCGACGCCAAAAGCCTGCTGACCATGGGCCTGGGCAAGGACATCGCGGGCCACCCGGTGGTGGCCGACCTGGCCAAGATGCCGCACTGCCTGGTGGCCGGCACCACCGGTTCGGGCAAGTCGGTGGGCATCAACGCGATGATCTTGAGCCTGCTGTACAAGGCCGATGCGCGCGACGTGCGGCTGCTGCTGATCGACCCCAAGATGCTGGAACTGAGCGTCTACGAGGGCATTCCGCACCTGCTCTGCCCGGTGGTGACCGACATGAAGCAGGCCGCGCACGGCCTGAACTGGTGCGTGGGCGAAATGGAAAAGCGCTACCGCCTGATGAGCAAGGTGGGCGTGCGCAACCTGGCCGGCTACAACGCCAAGATCGACGAGGCGGCGGCGCGCGGCGAATCCATTCGCAACCCGTTCAGCCTGACGCCGGAGCAGCCCGAGCCGCTGGAGCGGCTGCCCTACATCGTGGTGGTGATCGACGAACTGGCCGACCTCATGATGGTGGTGGGCAAGAAGATCGAGGAGCTGATCGCGCGGCTGGCGCAGAAGGCGCGCGCCGCCGGCATCCACCTGATCCTGGCCACTCAGCGCCCGAGCGTGGACGTGATCACCGGCCTGATCAAGGCCAACATTCCCACGCGCATCAGCTTCCAGGTGAGCAGCAAGATCGACAGCCGCACCATCCTCGACCAGATGGGCGCCGAGGCCCTGCTGGGCATGGGCGACATGCTCTACATGCCCAGCGGCACCGGCTACCCGACGCGGGTGCACGGCGCGTTTGTGAGCGACGACGAGGTGCACCGCGTGGTCAGCTACCTGAAGGAGCAGTTTGGCGAGCCCGATTACCTCGATGGCGTGCTCGAAGGCGCCGGTGATGGCGAGGGCGGCGGGGGGGATGTGTTCGGCGACGGCGAGGCCGGCGGCGAAAAAGACCCGCTCTACGACCAGGCTGTGGCCATCGTGCTGCAGGACCGCAAGGCCAGCATCAGCTACGTGCAGCGCAAGCTGAAAATCGGCTACAACCGCGCCGCCCGCCTGCTGGAAGACATGGAGAACGCCGGCCTGGTGAGCGCGCTCACCGCCAGCGGCCAGCGCGACATCCTGGTGGCCGCGCGGGGCGGCGAATGACCCCGCCGTCACCAACCCTTACACCTGCCCCCGGCGCAGGGCGGAACCGCCGCCCCGGCGCCGGTTCACACCAGCCATGACCCGACGACCCTTCCTCCCTCTGCTGGGCGGCGCCACGCTGCTGTGTGCGCTGGCGGCCCCCGCCCTGGCACAAACCGACGGCCTGCGCGCGCTGGAAGCCTTCCTGAAAAACACCCAGCAGGGCAAGACGGCCTTCACCCAGGTGGTGCAGTCACCCCCCCGGGCCGGCGAAACCGCCGGGCGGCGCAAGACCAGCAGCGGCACGTTCGAATTTCAGCGGCCCGACCGTTTTCGCTTCGTCTACACCCGGCCGTTCGAGCAAACCATCGTGGCCGACGGCACCACCCTGTGGCTGTACGACGCGGACCTGAACCAGGTGACCGCCCGGCCCCAGGCCGAGGTGTTGGGCCAGACGCCGGCGGCGCTGATCGCCGCCACGCCCGACCTCAAGGGCCTGGACCGGGTGTTCACCCTGAGCAACTCCGCCCCCGAACCGGGCGCCCGCGACGGCCTGGCCTGGGTGCAGGCGCAGCCGCGCCAGCGCGACGGCCAGCTGCAGCAGGTGCGCCTGGGCTTCCGCCAGGGCCAACTGGCGGCGCTGGACATGCTGGACAGTTTTGGTCAGCGGTCCACCCTCACCTTCGAGGCCATGGACACGGCCCCAGGCTTCAAACCCGGGCACTTCGACTTCAAGCCTCCGCCGGGGGCCGAGGTGGTGCGCCCCTGAAGGCGGCCCGAACTACACTGGCGGGCACGCCATGTCTGCTTCCACCCCCCCCATTCCCCTGGCCGAACGGCTGCGCCCCCGCACCCTGGCCGACGTGATCGGCCAGCAGCACCTGCTGGGCGCTGGCATGCCCTTGCGCATGGCCTTCGAATCCGGCCGCCCGCACAGCTGTATCCTCTGGGGCCCGCCCGGGGTCGGCAAAACCACCATCGCCCGGCTGATGGCGCAGGCCTTCGACGCGCAGTTCATCGCCATCAGCGCGGTGCTGGGCGGGGTCAAGGACATCCGCGAAGCGGTCGAGACAGCCGAACACGCCCGCACCGGCCTGCAGCCGCAGGCCACCATCGTCTTCGTGGACGAGGTGCACCGCTTCAACAAAAGCCAGCAGGACGCCTTTTTGCCCCATGTGGAAAGCGGGCTGTTCACCTTCGTCGGCGCCACCACCGAAAACCCCAGTTTCGAGGTGAATTCGGCGCTGCTGTCGCGCGCCGCGGTGTACGTGCTGCAACCCTTGTCGGAAGACGACCTGGGCGAGCTGGTGGCCCGTGCCCAGGCGCTGGGGGCGGTGCCCGCGCTGGAAGACGCGGCCCGCCAACGCCTGCTGGCTTACGCCGACGGCGACGCGCGCCGTCTGCTCAACACCCTGGAAACCCTGGCCGTGACCGCGCAGGCCCAGGGGCTGGACGCCTTGACCGACGGCTGGTTGCTCCAGGTGCTGGGCGAACGGCTGCGTCGCTACGACAAGGGCGGTGAACAGTTTTACGACACCATTTCGGCCCTGCACAAAAGCGTGCGTGGCTCCGACCCCGACGCCGCCCTGTATTGGCTGGTGCGCATGCTCGACGGCGGCGCCGACCCGCGCTACCTGGCGCGCCGGCTGGTGCGCATGGCCAGCGAGGACATCGGCCTGGCCGACCCGCGCGCGCTGCGCCTGGCGCTGGACGCGGCCGAGGTGTACGAGCGCCTGGGCAGCCCCGAGGGCGAACTGACCCTGGCCCAGGCGGTGGTGTACCTGGCGGTGGCGCCCAAGAGCAACGCGGTGTACCGGGCCTACAACGAGGTGCGCGCCTTCGTCAAAAAAGACGGCTCCCGCCCCGTGCCGCTGCACCTGCGCAACGCGCCGACGCAGCTGATGAAAGACCTCGACTTTGGCAAGGCCTACCGCTACGCCCACGACGAGCCCGACGCCTTCGCCGCCGGCGAGCACTACTTCCCCGACGGCCTGCACCCGCCGCCGTTCTACCGCCCGGTGCCGCGCGGCTTGGAGATCCGCATTGGCGATAAGTTGCGGGAACTGCACGAACGCAACATCAGCGCGGCTAATAAGTGAGCTGACTTGTCGATGCGGCGACAGAATCGCCCAAATGGCCTGGAAATTGCAGGGTTTACCCGGGGCGCACCCGTGTAACTACGTGGGTGTGTCCCGCCGGTGCGTGGCTACAATCCGCCCACCAACCCGCCGCCGGCCACCACCCCAGGTTCGTGCGGCGGGTTTTTTGCTGGCCTGAGCGCACCCCGCGAATGGGCCGGTGAGTCCCTCACAACGGAGCTTTCTTTCATGGACATCTTGCTTCAGCAGATCATCAACGGTCTGGTCCTGGGCAGCATGTACGCCTTGGTGGCCTTGGGCTACACCATGGTGTACGGCATCATCGGGCTCATCAACTTCGCCCACGGCGACGTGCTCATGGTGGGCGCCCTCACCAGCTGGACCATCATCGTGCAGGCGCGCGACGCCATGCCCGGCATCCCGGGCTGGGTCCTGCTGGTCATCGCCGCCCTCATCGCCATGGTGGTGTGCGCCACGCTCAACTTCACCATCGAGAAGCTGGCCTACCGGCCGCTGCGCAACTCGCCCCGGCTGGCGCCGCTGATCACCGCCATCGGGATGAGCATCCTGCTGCAGACGCTGGCCATGATCATCTGGAAGCCCAACCCCAAGTCTTACCCGACGCTGCTGCCGTCCGAGCCCTTCCACCTGGGGGGCGCGGTGATCTCCACCACGCAGATCGCCATCCTGGGCACGACCGCGGTGGTGCTGTCGTTGCTGATGTACATCGTCAACAAGACCAACCTGGGCCGCGCCATGCGGGCCACGGCCGAAAACCCCAAGGTCGCCGGCCTCATGGGCATCAAGCCCGACGTGGTGATTTCCGCCACCTTCATCATCGGCGCCATGCTGGCGGCCATCGCCGGCATCATGTGGGCGTCCAACTACGGCACGGTGCAGCACTCCATGGGCTTCATGCCCGGCCTCAAGGCGTTTGTGGCGGCGGTGTTCGGCGGCATCGGCAACCTCGCCGGCGCGGTGGTCGGCGGCATTTCGCTGGGCCTGATCGAGTCGCTCGGCGCGGGCTACCTGGGGTCGCTGACCGGCGGTTTCCTGGGCAGCCAGTACTCCGACATTTTTGCCTTCATCGTGCTGGCCATCGTGCTCACCCTGCGCCCCTCGGGCCTGCTGGGCGAACGCGTGGCCGATCGGGCCTGACGCAGGAGCACCCACATGTTGAATGCCAAAGCCTCCAAACTGCTGGTTTTCCTGCTGGCCGCTGCCGCGCTGCTGGTCCTGCCCATCGTGCTGCAGGGTTACGGCAACGCCTGGGTCCGCATCGTGGACATGGCGCTGCTCTACGTGCTGCTGGCCCTGGGCCTGAACATCGTGGTCGGCTACGCCGGCCTGCTCGACCTGGGCTACATCGCCTTCTTTGCGGTGGGCGCCTACATCATGGGCCTGCTGGGCTCGCCGCACCTGGCCGAGGCCTTCGAGGCCGTGCGCCAGGGTTTCCCCAACGGCATCCACTACAACATCTGGGTGCTGATGGCGGTGGCCGCCTTCGTCGCCGGGGTGGTGGGCATGCTGCTGGGCGCGCCCACGCTCAAGCTGCGCGGCGACTACCT